>JBNMIN010000085.1:0-8971 GCA_050873305.1 Oscillospiraceae bacterium | reverse complement strand
CTTATGTAGCGCATAGTTTTTCTTTTGAAATATCGCTCTTTTCGCCACGCACGCTTTTGTCGGTTAGTCAAACCCTTCTCAAATAAAAAAGTTACAATAAATTTATATTTCGAATGATTATAAATTCCGTTTATGATAATTGTAATTATTATAAGACTTATAGGTAACTGTCTCATTTCCTCTAAATCATCGAAAGGAAGTATCATTTATTTATCACCTTACTCGTTTCAATCTCTGTCCCTGATTATAAGTATAACAGCAAACATTTCCGGTATCAATAAACAATCGCAAAAATTGACACTTTGCGCAGACAGACATGCAAGTTTGCCGTATACAAAAGCTCCGCCCAAACAATCGGACGGAGCTTTCGGCATCTGAATTACAGCAAGTCCATTATTTATATATCATTTACTGTCCGATGCCTCCGAAGAATGTCAGAAGAATCATCGGTTCGCAACAGAGAAGATATTATAACCCCGAACTGTCGCCGATTGTCATTTGCATCTTCTCAAAATTTTATTTTCTCTTTTTCGACGCGTGCTGCGATGCTTCACGCCACACAGCACGCACCGAGTCCAATGCTAAAGCTTGCTGTTATATTCCGGACCGCCCGGAAGTTTGATTGCACAGGTTTTGTCAGGCGAACCACTCGATTATTTTGCCTAATACTCCGATGACTGTCATTCCGCAAAAACCGAGCGCCCATATGCCCGAAAAAATGACCAGCCAAAACGCCTGCTCAAACGGGTTCATGTTCAATGGATTCATTTTCGTTTCCTCCAAGTTTCATTTTCTCTTTTTCGACGCGTGCTGCGATGCTTCGCGCCTCACAGCACGCACCGAGCCCAATGCTAAAGCTTGTTGTTATATTCCGGGACACCCGGAATGTCTATTTTGCACATTTATAGACTCTTAAAATAGGCTTGCGATTTTTTCAATTAATTCTACCAATCCAAAGAATGACAGCCCGAAAACTCCGAGCACGAATATGACCACCATAAGGATTGCACCAAACACCTTTTCCAGGGGACTCATATAGAATGGACTCATTATTGTTACCTCCTGTTATTTTCTCTTTTTCCGTTTTGATTTGCACATTTCAAATTTTTAGAACAGACTTGCTATTTTTTCCGCTATAAATAAAACTATCGCTTCGCAGAATGCTAACATAATTATACCCGATATAAGGATTCCGCCAAATAAATCTTCAAATTTCATTATTTTTCCCTCCAAATTATTTTCTCTCTTTTCATGTACTGCACGATTGATTTTTGTTCCGTCAAAAGTTTCTTAGCCCATTGGAATCACATCCTTTCCGTCAGGTTTGCACATATAAAAATTTTTCTCCAATCTACTTTTCAGCTTCATCATATCATAATGTAATTATAGTGTCAATTATTTTTTTGAACATCCGGAATATATGTCTATGTCAGGCAACAAAAAACTCCGCCCGGAGAACCGGACGGAGCTTTTGATTTAGATTTACGCGTTGTGCTTCTTGATAGCTGCCTGAGCTGCGCTGAGGCGTGCGATCGGCACGCGGAAGGGCGAGCAGGAAACATAATCAAGGCCGATGTCGTTGCAGAACTCGACGGAAGTCGGGTCGCCGCCGTGCTCACCGCAGATACCGCAGTGGAGCTTCGGGTTGACGGGCTTGCTCATAGCGATGGTCATCTGCATGAGCTTGCCGACGCCGTTCTGATCAAGCTTTGCGAACGGATCGTTCTCAAAGATCTTGGTGTCATAGTAAGCGTTGAGGAACTTGCCTGCATCGTCACGGCTGAAGCCGAAGGTCATCTGAGTCAGGTCGTTGGTGCCGAAGCAGAAGAAATCAGCCTCAGCAGCGATCTCGTCAGCGGTAAGAGCCGCTCTCGGGATCTCGATCATGGTGCCGACCTCATACTCAAGGTCAATGCCGGCAGCCTTTATCTCAGCGTCAGCAACCTCGACAACGATCTTCTTGACGAACTTGAACTCCTTGACGTCGCCGACAAGGGGAATCATGATCTCGGGAACGATCTTCCAATCGGGATGCTTCTTCTGAACGTTGATAGCAGCGCGGATAACAGCAGCGGTCTGCATCTTTGCGATTTCGGGATATGTGACAGCCAGACGGCAGCCGCGGTGACCCATCATCGGGTTGAACTCATGGAGAGAAGCGATGATAGCCTTGATATCCTCAACGCTCTTATGCTTTGCAGCTGCAAGAGCCTCGATGTCAGCCTCCTCGGTGGGAACGAGCTCATGGAGAGGCGGATCAAGGAAGCGGATGGTGACCGGCTTGCCTTCGAGGGTCTCATAGAGCTTCTCGAAGTCGCCCTGCTGATAGGGAAGAATCTTCTCAAGAGCTTCTTCTCTCTCTTCAACAGTGTCGGAGCAGATCATCTCGCGGAAAGCAGCGATTCTGTCAGCCTCGAAGAACATGTGCTCTGTACGGCAAAGGCCGATGCCCTCTGCGCCGAGCTCAACAGCCTTGGCTGCGTCGCGCGGAGTGTCTGCGTTGGTGCGAACCTGAAGGGTTCTGTACTTATCAGCCCAGCCCATGATTCTGCCGAACTCGCCTGCGATGGAAGCGTCGACAGTCGGGATGATGCCGTCATAGATGTTACCGGTGGAGCCGTCGATGGAGATGAAGTCGCCCTCATGGAAGGTCTTGCCTGCAAGGGTGAACTTCTTGTTCTCCTCGTCCATGATAATCTCGGAGCAGCCGGAGACGCAGCAGGTACCCATACCACGGGCAACAACAGCTGCGTGAGAGGTCATACCGCCGCGGACAGTCAGGATACCCTGAGATGCCTTCATGCCGGTGATGTCCTCGGGAGAGGTCTCAAGGCGGACAAGGACAACCTTCTCGCCTCTTGCCTTCCAAGCCTCAGCGTCGTCAGCGGTGAAGACGATCTTGCCGCATGCAGCGCCGGGAGAAGCGCCAAGACCCTTACCGATCGGGGTAGCGGCCTTGAGTGCCTTTGCGTCAAACTGGGGATGAAGGAGGGTGTCGAGGTTTCTGGGCTCGATCATAAGAACAGCCTCTTCCTCGGTTCTCATACCCTCGTCAACGAGATCGCAGGCGATCTTGAGAGCTGCCTGAGCGGTTCTCTTACCGTTACGGGTCTGAAGCATGAAGAGCTTGCCGTGCTCGACGGTGAACTCCATGTCCTGCATATCTCTGTAATGGTCTTCAAGGATCTTGCAGACCTTCTTGAACTCTGCGAACGCCTCGGGGAACTTCTGCTCCATCTCAGCGATCTTCATGGGAGTACGGACGCCTGCGACGACGTCCTCGCCCTGTGCGTTGGTGAGGAACTCACCGAACAGACCCTTAGCGCCGGTTGCGGGGTCGCGGGTGAACGCAACGCCGGTGCCGCAGTCATCGCCCATGTTGCCGAACGCCATGGACTGGACGTTAACGGCAGTACCCCACGAATAGGGGATATCGTTGTCGCGGCGATAGACGTTTGCGCGGGGGTTGTCCCACGAACGGAAAACAGCCTTGATAGCGCCCATAAGCTGCTCCTTGGGATCGGTCGGGAAATCGGTGCCGATCTTTGCCTTGTACTCAGCCTTGAACTGAGAAGCGAGCTCCTTGAGATCGTCAGCGGTAAGCTCGACGTCCTGGGTCACGCCCTTCTTCGCCTTCATAGCGTCGATGAGCTGCTCGAAATACTTCTTACCGACCTCCATAACGACGTCGGAATACATCTGAATGAATCTTCTGTAGCAGTCCCAAGCCCAACGGGGATTGCCGGACTTCTCTGCGATAGCCTCAACAACCTCCTCGTTAAGACCGCGGTTAAGAATAGTGTCCATCATGCCGGGCATGGACGCGCGGGCGCCGGAACGGACGGAAACGAGGAGCGGATTCTCCTTATCGCCGAACTTCTTGCCGGTGATGCCTTCCATCTTGACGATGTACTCGTTGATCTCTGCCATGATCTCGGGATTGATCTCGCGGCCGTCCTCATAGTACTGGGTGCAGGCCTCGGTGGTGATGGTGAAGCCCTGAGGAACAGGAAGACCGATGTTTGTCATTTCAGCAAGGTTCGCGCCCTTACCGCCGAGAAGCTCTCTCATCTGAGCGTTGCCCTCGGAGAACAAATAAACGTACTTGTGAGCCATGATATACCTCCGTAAATAGTGTTTTTAGCTGCGAAGAAGATGCAGAAACCAAAGGCTGCATCTTCGCCTCATGTTATTATAGCAGACCGGCAGGAAAAATACCATATATTTTTACAATAAAATAGCGATTTTTGCGACTTTTCTTTTGTACAGATTTGACTATACAATTATATATAGCGCAGGGAGAGCCTCCCTGCGCCGGAAAAGTGTCTGTAATTTTATGTATAGCTACCACGGCAGAAGATACGGAAGAATATATATGCCGCAGCAAAGATTAGCACACCCGTCAGCAACGCCCAAAATATCCACATCCGCTTTTCAAAAATACTCTTCACCGTTTGAAAGCCTGAGAGAGTCGCTCCGACCGTTGTCAAAATCATCAGAACAAGAACGCCCATGTTTATATAACCTCCATTTTATATCATCCATGTATGTTCTTCAATAGCTGCTCATATGCAGCAGAGCGTTTTATGTCGACAAGCCTCACCTATTAACCGGCATTAAATCACCGACTTTCCAAAATCAATTATTGTATATCATTTATAAAAATCAATTAGCAAAAATATATTTCATATCAATATCGTCATCTGACAAATTAATTTTATCAAATTATATTTCCAATGTCAATACAAAAGACAATTATTTTTTGTATTGTGCATTTAATATGCAATGTTTGTTGACACATCTTTATTTTTTACGCAATCTGTTCTCAGCAAAAGGCTTATCGCGACCAATAAACAGGATTTCATCACAAACTGCGTTCTTCTTGATTTATAAAATCTTTGAAAAATCGCGCCGTCATATGCACAATGGCTTGTAATTTCACTCTTTTTCTGTCATAATATATTTTAAGATACCGCACGGGTATCAATAAGGAAAGGACAATGAGCTTTATGGATAAGAAATGTGCTGTTATTCTCGCCGCCGGCGAAGGCACGCGAATGAAGAGCAAAAAGCCGAAGGCTCTCGCCGAGGTTCTCTTCGCGCCGATGATCGACTGGGTCATAGGCGCCGTAAAAGAAAGCGGCATAGACGACATATGCGTTGTTAAAGGCTTCGGCGCAGAATATCTCGACGCGCACCTTGCAGGCAGCTGCGAGACCGTGCTCCAGAGCGAGAGACTCGGAACAGGTCACGCCGTTCTGCAGGCAGGAAACTTTATTGAAAGCAACGGCGGCGATGTCCTCGTTTTAAACGGCGACGCTCCGTTCATCGACGCAAAAACAATATATGACGCGCTCGCTCTGCACAAGAAGGAGGGCAATAGCGTCACCGTTATCTCCGCGGAGATAGACGACCCGACCGGCTACGGCAGGATAATCCGCTCGGCTGACGGTTCGGTTGAAAAGATAGTCGAACAGCGCGACGCGAACGCCGAAGAGGCGGCTGTAAGAGAAGTCAACTCCGGCGCGTTCTGGTTTGACGGCGAAGCTCTGATGCGCGCGCTCAACAGCCTCAACGCAAAGCGTGCGAGCGGAGAGAACACAAAGAAAGAATTTTATCTGACCGACGCTCTTGAAGAGATAAAATCCTACGGTCTGCGCGCAGGTTCGTTCACAGCGCAGAGCGAGGATATAATCCTCGGCGCGAACGACAGAGTTCAGCTCAACGCTCTCAATGAGCTTGCCCGTCACCGCGAGCTTGAGAAGCATATGCGTGCGGGTGTGTCCATCCCCTGCACCGACGGCGTCATTATCTGCCCCGGCGCAAAAATCGGCAGGGACACCGTGATTCTCACCGGCTCCGTAATAAAAGGCGACAGCGTTATCGGCGAGGACTGTACGATAGGTCCCGACTCGCTCGTTGAAAACAGCACGATAGAAGACGGCGTTTCGTTCGTCCGCTCGGTCTGCTACTCGTCGAAGATACTCGATGGCGCGGACATCGGTCCGTTCGTCCGCATCCGTCCCGGCAGCGTTATCGGCAGCTCCGTCCATGTCGGCAACTTCGTTGAAGTCAAGAACAGCACGATAGGCGCCGAGACGAAGATATCCCATCTTTCATATATCGGCGACTCCGATCTCGGCACGGGAATCAACATCGGCTGCGGCTGCGCGACGGCGAACTACTCCGGCAACAAGAAGAGCCGCACCACAATCAAGAACGGCGCGTTTATCGGATGCCACACCTGCCTCGTGGCTCCTGTTGAGGTCGGCGAAAACGCATACACGGCGGCAGGCTCGACCGTGACCGAGAATGTCCCCGACAACTCGCTCGCAGTCGCCCGCTCCAGACAGACGGTCAAAAAGGGCTGGGTAAAGATAAAGCAGCCCTATAAGCATAAAGTTTAAAAGAAAGACGGTGAAATTGCCATGAAAAAAGGCAAGAAAGCGGCAATAATCATCATTGCCGTCATCGCGTCCGCGGCGATAGTTGTCGGCGGGCTCATCCTCGGAGGAGTCATCCCTGTCGGCAACAAGAGAACGGCTTCTGCGCAGGAGATAGCTGTTGACGATACCGCAATGACCGCATACAAGACTATCCCCCAGGTCTACAAAATCACGCTCAAGTCGCTCTACGGCATGAGCGCCGACGATGTTGCGAAGTTCTACAAGAATAATTGCGAGGGCTGGAACGTTTACGCCCAGACAATCTCGATAAAGAACCGCAGCGACACGGCGATAGTCATCTCCAACGCGAAGAGCGAAGCGAACGGAACGGACAACATCTGGGTCTGCTCGCGTACAAACGAGGCCGACTATGTGACCATCGCTCCCGGCGAGACCGGAACATTCACATTCAATGTCCTCGCCAAGGGCTACAACAGCCCCGACGATGTCAAATCGGCTCTCAAGAAGCTCAACCCGAGCATCGTGTTTGCGGAGAACAAATCCGCCGCGAACCAGTCGTTCGTAAAATTTGACATGGCAAACGCCGACAAATTCGCGATCGACATAAGTTTCTGATAAAATCAAAATAACATACGGGCGCTCGGGTTTCCGGGCGTCCGTATAAAATGTAAGGGAAAAAGATATGAATTTTTTCAGACGCACTCCCCGCGCTGTCGGCGCGCCCGAATTTTTGATAGTCGGGCTCGGCAACCCGGGCAAGGAATATGAATTCACCCGCCACAACGCAGGCTTTCTCTGCCTCGATCTCTTCGCGCAGGAGAACGATATAAAAATAAACCGCCTGAAGTTCAACGCACTTATAGGCGACGCGGAGATAAGCGGCAAACGCTGCATTCTTGCAAAGCCACAGACTTTTATGAACAACTCCGGCGAGGCGGTGCGCGACATAGCCTCGTTCTACAAGATTCCGCCCGAAAAGATAATCGTCATTTTTGACGACATCTCCCTCCCCTGCGGCAGGCTCAGAATACGCCGCAAGGGCACGGACGGCGGTCACAACGGAATAAAGAGCATAATATATCAGCTTCAGAGCGATCAATTTCCGCGCATCAAGCTCGGCATCGGCGCGAAGCTCCATCCCGAGCAGCCGCTCGCCGACTGGGTGCTCTCGGTCATGAAGGGCGACGACCTTGAGAATCTGCGTTCCGCCTGCCTCAAGGCGTGCGACGCAATTCCCCTGCTCGTAAACGGAGAGACTGAAAAGGCAATGGGACTCTACAACGCCGCAAAATAACCGCGCGGCGGCCGAGTCCCATTAAAAAGTCAGATCTTGAAGTTTTTCATCGAGGACACATCGTCCATTATGCCGCTGACGGTCTTCATAGCCTTTGCGGCGCTCTTCTTGACATTCTTCTTCGCCTTTTTGAGCGAATTGTTCGAGCCCATCATCATCGCACCCGACACTGCGGCCGCCGCGCCGCCGACTGCGAGGGCGACCATGACATTTTTGGCAGTCGATCCGGACTGAGCCATCTTCATAAAAGAACACACCCCTTTTTAATTTTCAGAACGCTTCGGGCGTTCCCTTTATATTTTGAGCAGGGAGCGCGCCGGGATTCAAGACAAAATTTGTTTTGTCAAAACGCCGAAACAGGAGGACAAAAATGCAGCTGAACATAGTTCTCGTTGAACCCGAAATACCGCAGAACACCGGCAACATCGCGCGCACCTGCGCCGCGACCGGCTCGCGCCTGCACATAGTCAAGCCCATGGGATTCACCATTGACGACCGCAAGCTCAAAAGAGCCGGACTCGACTACTGGCATCTGCTCGACATAACATATTATGAGAACCTCGCGGACTTTTTTGAGAAGAACGCGGGCGGAAAATTTTTTTATTTTTCAACCAAGGCGGAGCACATCCATTCGGATGTAGTTTATCCAGACAACGCCTACATAGTCTTCGGCAAGGAGACAAAAGGACTGCCCGAGGAGCTTCTGCACGACAACCCGGACAGCTGCGTGAGAATACCGATGATAAACAATTCGGACGCCCGCAGCCTGAATCTCTCGAACTCAGTCGCCGTCGGCGTATACGAAGTTCTGCGCCAGTGGGGATATCCCGAACTGCTGACAAAAGGCAAACTGACAAAATTTGACTGGGACGAATAAAATTAAGATAATGCCTCGCACTTCGGTGCGGGGCATTTATAAAGCAGTTAAATATTCAGGCGGCATGACATTACCGATCGCATCGTTTGACTTAAAAGCAGTATATTCTTTGTTGTTTTGATAATTCAAGTTTGCAATCACCCGCAAAAATTATCGTAACATTTCATCGTCTTGTCCACGGATTAATCTTATAATGCGAAGCGGCGGCAGAAAAATCTCTGCCGCCGCTTCGCGTGATATATAGGAGTTTCGTGGTTGTCGTTTTTGCTGCGCCGAGGGTGCGCCTCATTGCAGATAAAATAATAGCCCAAGCGCTGCAATTTGTCAAGCAATAATTTTTCACTGGACATTTTATTGTACAGTAAAACTTTTTTTCAAGCAGACGCCCGACAG
>JBNMIN010000084.1:0-8980 GCA_050873305.1 Oscillospiraceae bacterium | reverse complement strand
GCATTCCTGCGCGCCTTTTTCTTGCCTGTCATCAAAAATCCAATACTTTTAAGTGCAAGCAGTTTTGCTGCGCAAAACCGATGTGTGCTTACCTTTCTGTGGGCTACGCCCCGAGCCCCCCGTCAACGCCGCGCCGCAGTACTTAGTTCGCGGCTCTCAGTCGGCAGCTCGGCACATTCGCCCGCAAACGCGCCGGAGCTTGAACGAGTGCGGGCTCGTGCGTCTTGCTTCGCAAGCCGTTCAGCCCTCTCAGTTGGCTTATCAAGCACTGCGGCGCGGCTATTGGAAGTTTGATTATAAAAATTAATTGAGTCACTTGCTTTTACTTTGCTATGGCTCGAGTGATATGCAAATCCCAATTCGCCTCACCGATAAACGGCTCACTTCTATATGCATTGCAATAACATAAAACCGACCTATAAATCATAGGTCGGTTTAACTGTTTTATGAACGCCCGATGAATATAGGCTGATTTTTATCTTGTCAATACTCTGACCCACTTGAAGCGGTTGACTTTGACTATCGCCACGAAGCATTTGAGTATCTGATCCGCCTTGAGCAGGGCAAAGGTGACCGCAGGCGGGAACTTGAAATAAAACGCCGAGAGCGCGGAGAGCGGGAGCACGATGCACCACATGAACACTATATCGTTGAAAAAGACGAAATTCGTATCTCCGCCGCCCGAGACTATGCCCGTAAGGCACGGCATTTCATACGCTGTGCCTATCGCCGTGACGCAGAGAATGAGCACGAATATATTTGCGAGCTCCGCCGTTTCAGCCGAGGCGTTATAGACCGAGATTATCGGCTTTCGGACTAAAAACAGCACAAATGAAGTCAGCACACCGATAATCAAGAACATCAGCTGCATGGTCTTGGCGCCGCTCTTGACCTTTTTCATGTCTCCCTCGCCGACCGCCATGCCCGTCATGACGCGCGCCGCGTCACCTGTTGCATAGGCGACGACCGAGGTACACTGGAACAGCGTCTGCGCTATGCTCGACGCCGCGATGCCGGAGGCTCCGAGCCTGCCGAGTATCGCCGCCTGGACGGACATTGCAATGCCCCACGAGACATTCGAGAGCAGAAGCGGCACGCCCGATTTCATGAAGTCGGCTATATAACTGCGCTCGAGCGCAAAGACATCTTTGATTCTGAGCTTTAGCTTTTTGTCGATGAATCTGCAATAGATTATGCTCGCGATAAACTCGACCGCCCTCGAAGTCAGCGTCGCATATGCGGCACCCCTCACTCCGAGCTCTGGCGCACCGAAGTGGCCGTAGATGAGAGTATAGTTGAGGCAGATGTTTATAAGCAGAGTCGAGAGCGAGATATAGAAGCCTATTCTTACCGTCTCGACGCTGCGCATGACTCCGAGCAGCGAGTTTGAAATCGAGAACATCAGATATGAGAACACCATTATTTTCAGGTATTCCACGCCCGCCGGGATGATGCTCTGCTCGTTTGTCAGCAGTCCCATGACCCCATAGGGCACGAACCAGACTATCGCGGACATAATCGCGCTGAGCAATAAGCTTATCCAGAATCCGACCGCGAACACGCGCTTTATCGGCTCGGTTTGGCGCTTTCCCCAGTACTGCGAAATAATAACGCCCATTCCGGACGCGGTGCCCGTTACGACCATCTGCAGAAGAAACTGCACCTGATTCGCTATCGCAACGCCGCTGAGCGCCGTCTCGCTGTAAGCTCCGAGCATGATATTGTCCGCGAGATTGACGCCGTAGACGATAAGATTCTGGAGCGCTATCGTCATGGTCATCGTGAAGAAGTCGCGGTAAAATTTCCTGTCGCGTACCAACATTTTCATTCCCCCAAAAGACACATACCGCCGTATTATAACACTTACCGCGCGGTTTGACAACACCCGACGGATATACTATAATCTTGTCGAAACCTGTATGGGAGATGTTGAAATGAAAAAGCTTAGAAATATATTCTGTGCGGCTCTTGCGCTGCTGCTTGCGATGTCCTGCGCGGCGTGCTCGAAGAGTGCCGATGACGAGACTACTTCGGGCGCCGATTCGGACACGCAGGTCACTGTTATATCCGCCGACGGCACAACGGCAAAGACCGTTATTTCAAACGACGGCGGCGCGCTCGCACAAAACGGCGAGACGAAAAATCAGTCCGCGGCGGGCGATGACAAAGCTCAGGAGCCGGAGAGCCCGGACGGCGGCTCGGGTCAGCGCGAAACCGTGCGCGTCACGATAACCGAGGGCATGACCCTGACTCAGATATTCAAAAAGCTCGAGGCAAACGGCGTGTGCTCTTTTAACGATTTGATGAAGACCGCCGAGAGCTACGACTACAGCTACTATCCGCTTATAGCCGCAAGACCGACGAACACAAGGGCGTTCAAGCTCGAGGGATATCTCTTCCCGAACACCTACGACTTCTACAAAAACGAAAAGCCGCAGGACGCGATAGGGCGTTTCCTGCGCGTTGGCGAAAAATACATAACCTCAGCCGACAGGGCAAAGGCAAAATCCATGGGCTATTCGATGGATCAGGTGCTGACCGTCGCGTCGATAATCGAAAAAGAGGGTGCGAACCCAAACGAGGTCAGAAAGATAGCCGCTGTTATATACAACCGCCTCAAAGCGGGTATGCAGCTGCAGATGGATTCGGGCATCTACTACATCGAACGCAATGTCAAGCCCTATATCTCCGGCGATGTCAACCGCTACAACAGCCTGTATAATATGTACAAATGCAAGGGTCTGCCCGCAGGTCCGATATGCAACCCCGGCGCGCGGACGATAAACGCGGCGCTCGATCCGGCGGATGTATCTTATCTCTATTTTTGCCACGACTCGAGTGCAAAATACTACTATGCCGACACATATGAGGAGCACCTCGAAAATCTGAAGAAAGCCGGAATCGCATCATAAGTTGCAAAAGTGTCGGATAATTCACAGAAAATTTAAGTTTTGATTCCCCTCCGGGTATAAAAATGGACTTTGGGTGATATAATTGTACTAAAGTACATTTTTGTACTCGGAGGACAGTTTTTATGAAAAGAACACAGCTGAAAGACAGGCAATTACCCGACTACACACGGGGAGAAGAGATATTCAACATGGTCACGCACATAGTCGGCGGCGGACTGGCGGTCGTCATACTCGTCGCCTGCGTGACAGTCGCGGCGCTCCACGGGAGCATATCGGGCGTCATAACCTCGATAGTCTACGGGCTGTCGATGATAATGCTCTACACCATGTCGAGCGTCTATCACGGCGTGCCGCGCGGCTACGCGAAGAAAGTCCTGCAGGTCATCGACCACTGCACGGTATATTTTCTGATAGTCGGAACATACACGCCGATCGCGGTCTGCGGACTGACAAAAGTCAACAGAGCAGTCGGCTGGACGGTGTTCGGCATCGTCTGGGCTCTCGCGGCGGTGGCGATAACGCTAACGGCAATAGACCTCAAAAAGTTCCGCGTATTCTCTATGATATGTTATATGGGCATGGGCTGGTGCATAATCTTCGCCGTCGTGCCGACATATCACGCGCTGGGGCTCGGCGGATTTCTCCTGCTCGTCGCGGGCGGACTGCTATACACATTCGGCGCGATACTCTACGGGCTCGGGATAAAACATCGATATATGCACTCGGTTTTCCATATCTTTGTTATCCTCGGCAGCCTCGCGCACTTCTTCTGCATAGTGCTCTATGTGCTGTGAGAAACAAAAAAATTATTTATACAAACTCAGCCGCAGCAGTTCAAACTGCTGCGGCTTGTTTTATTTTCCGTTCTTTTGCAAAGGACGGTGTTTTTTACTGCGTTCTGAGTATCTCTTCGAGCTCGTCGGCGATTATATCGCCGCCCGCGCTCTCCTCTTTGAGCAGACCGTTGTAGCGGCCTATCCAATAGGGCATGATGAGATTGTATGAGCCGTTGACGCCGACATTGCCCTCCCATCTTCCCTGGCGGGCGTGGAAGAAATCGGTGCCTGTGCCGCCGCGCTCATCCATTGCAACGGCATAGGGTATCGGCTTCTCTGTGTTTTTATACCAGAGCATGCCGTCCTCTTCGCGGGCGTCAGGGCGCGTAGTGTTGTCGATAAATATCTCGCGGGAGCTTACGGGATAGCGCGAAGCCTGCCATGCAAGAACATCCTTGCATGGTCTGCCGAATGCGTCGTATTTCTCCTCGTCGGGGTACATCAGCTGATAGACGAGCGACCATTCTATGTCGCGCCCGTATTTTTCGAGCCTCCACCAGCAGTCCGCGCCGCGCCTGAACTTTTCGAGCAGTATCGGATCATCCTCGAGCTGCGACATGGTGTAATAGACTATCGCCGCCATGCGCGTGTCGGAATAGTTCATCGTCTTGACGACCATCGGGAACAGCGTCTCGGAGTCAAGCTCATCGTTGTGCAGAAATTCTTTTATCTTGTTTTCATATCGCTCGTAGTGCTCACAGGCGAGGTCGGCGTAGCGATAAGGCTCTTCGAGCGCGAGCTTGCGGTACTCTTTCTCCCAGCGCTCGTTGCCTGTGACATGATGCGCGACTTTAAACAGCTGGAGCAGGATCATCGTGCCGAGCGGTCCGTCCTCGTAGCCCTCGCAGTCGCGGTTGAGATAATATTCCCTCGTCATGCGTGCCCATGAGGTCGGCTGACCGCCCGCATCCGTATGGGCATAGTCATTGTCCGCAAAGTGGCGGGCGTGGCGCTCGGCTATCGTCGCGATTATCTCGCGGAGCTCCGGGTCGTCCTCGCCGAGTATGTCATAGGCGAGCTGCCATATCGCATAGTGTCCGGTCAGCTCATCGTTCGAGGTGTCGCATTTATAGACTATATCGTCGTCGCCCCAGTGCTTGCCGGTCGCGGGGTCGACCTCGTCCGCATAGAGGCGGCGCAGGCGCTCGGGTATTTCGAGCGAGCTGTCAACGGTCAGCAGTCCGGGCAGATCGTCGCCCTTGTCGCTGCTTGTGGGCACGCGCACGCTGACGAGCTTTCCGTCGGGGTCATATACTTTTTTGAAGAAGACGCCGTCATGGAACGGTATCGGGTCGTTGACGGGGTCAGTGACATGATATGAGCGTGCTATATAGCCCTCGACATTGCGGAAGACTATCTCAGGCACTGCGTCGCGCTCCGCCCAGTCGTCCTCATCGACGGGGCCGAGCTCGGCATGGATAAATCCTGCGGGTCCGACATCGGGTATGTTCAATTTGCCCTCTCTGCCGCGCTTGAGGTAGCCTTTTGAGGCGCGGTTTGTGCCGGGCTCGTTGTAGCGGACGAACGCCGCGACCTTGCCCTTCCACGAGGGTATGTATTCGAGCAGGAGTATCGCCTCAGTCCAGCGTGTCGCGACCTTGCGCGCGTGCTCGACCTGCTCGGGAGTATATTTCGGATCGTTCTTCATCACGCCGTAGCGGCAGATGTCGCCCATCGCGACGAGGGCAGTCCAGAGTCCGTCGTTGTCGGACTCATGCGGCACCCACTTGTTTTTGTCCGCCTCCCATGTCGCGCTGCTGAGCATTCCGCGGCGCTGAACGATTCTCTCGTCCATGGCGGAATGAAGATTAGCCTTGTGCTCGACCGAGAGCATACGCATTTCAATATGCGACACTCCGCTTTCGGTCAGCACCCATACGCCGTTGCTGCCGTCGGGCTCAACGGCTTTGACATTATTATCAAACATGCATGCGTCGGCTCTGAAGCACTGCACGCGGTCGAGCTCATCTTTTTCGCTCTCGTCCACGCGCCAAAGTCCTTCGTTCGTGCCTATCCACAAAACATTTTTTCCGTCGACGCAAAAGCAGGTCACATCGTCGGGAGCTATAAACTCCGGCAGGCGTTTATTTTCATTTTCGCCGAGCTCTTTTTTCGGCAGAGCCTCGAGTTCTGCCGCCTTTTCGGGTCTCTCTTCTTTTTTGTACCGCATCGCGACGCGCATCAGACGCGCCGAAAGCGAAGCCGGTTTTCCGTGATAATCATGTTTCATCGGCGTTCCTCCTGAGATAATTTTGCACATTGTATATTATATCAGAGGTCAGCCCTCGGAGTAAAGCTTTTTTCCGATTCTCCGCAAAAGTATCAATCCCAAATCCATTTGGAAAAATATGTGTTTTGATAATAAATGACTCTCTCTGTCCTCTCCCCGTCAGAAAAAATATGCTGCGAGCCGAACTGCTCGACTTCGCTGAAGCCGCGATTTTTCATATATTCCGCGAACAGCTCGTAGTCCGGTCGGGCGACAACTACTCTCGGCGAGCGTTGTATTTCAACATATTCCCTGTCGGCAGCCGTCACCTGCACAAATCCGTTGGCGGCAGCAAAAAAATTCGCCGTGCCGAATTTTGCGAATGATATCAGGCTGCCGCCGAGCAAAACGGCGAGCAACAGAACTGCCGCAAATGCGGATATCACAATATGTCTTTTCCTGTTGATCTTCCCGGCAAAAGCCTTGAGCCGCTTTTCGTCATTATTTTCCGCATCCGAAACGACAGACTCAATAGCATCGGCAACTTTCAGTTTTTCGAGCTCCGCGCGGCACTCGGCGCACCCGGTAAGATGCTCTTCAACGAAAGATGCCGTGTCCGCGCTCACCATTTTATCAGCATACAGCGGCAGAATATCGCGAATGATATTGCACTCATTTCTCATTTTCGTTCTCCTCCAATCCTGTTCTTATCATGCCGCGCGCCCGATGATAAGTGACACACGCCCAGTTTTCGGTTTTGCCGAACAGCTCGCCTATCTGCTTATAGCTGAGCTGCGCAAATACGCGCCACATAAACACCTCTCTGTACGGGTCGGGAATAGAGCGCAGGATTTTCCGCACCCTCATTGCCTCATCGCGCTTCAATATCTGCTCTTCGGCATTTCCTTCAAAGGCGGGCAGATTGAAGAGAACGGAATCATCGACGCTATCTGCCCGAGCGGATTTTTTGAGATAAGTATAATAGCAGTTTTTTGCTATCTGACACAGCCAAACTCGGATGTCGCACTCGCCGCGAAAGCCTTTTATCGAACGCATGGCCTTATAGAAAGCTTCGCTCGTGATATCTTCGGCTATATCCTCGCTGCCCGAGAGTCGTTTGATATAAAGAAACACATCGTCGAAATAATCGCGGTATATTTTTTCAAACTCCGTCACTCTGCCGCCTCCTTTCATATATAAGACTGCGCTAAACTCAAAATCTTACAAAATTTTTAAAGCGGCAATTAAATTTTTAACCGCCGCTTTTGCTTTTATTTGAAATTTAAACAATCACGCAGCTATGAAAACATATTCGTATATCACATAGGCGTGTATCATGCTGCCCGCGACCATGAACATATGAAACGGCACATGGCACCACGGGTGCTTTCTGCCGACGGCGCAGAATATCGAGCCGAAGAGATAGACCGCGCACCCAAGCACGAGAAGCAACAGCGCATGTACATTTATCTCGTCTATAACCGCGAGCGAGCAGGAAAGCATCACCGCGCCCGCGATTATATAGACCGCGACACAGGCGGCTTTGGTCTTCTGAAAAAAGAAAAGCTTCGCGACGAGCCCGAATATCATGCTGCCCCAGCCGAGCAGGAGCACGGCGGCGCAGCAGATTTTATTGTGATTATAGAGCGTAATAAGAGCGCACGGGGTCGCAGTGCCGGCGAGCAAAATCGGTATAACCGAATGGTCGACGAGACGGGCTGTCCGCTTCGCTTCGCCCTGCGGCAAGCCGTGATAAACAGCCGACGCGCTGTAGAGCAGAATAAGCGAAAGTCCGTAGATAACAGCCGAAGCCATATATCGCGCGCTGTCAAACGGCGCCGCCTTTTTAATCAGCAGAATGAGCACCGCCGCGCCGAGCACTGCGCCGAGCGCGTGGGTGATGCAGTTGAGCGCATCCTGCGCCTTTGTGTATTCTATAAGCTCCACGCTGTCTTTGTTTTTCATAGTTCGACCTCCGAAGCACTGATAGATAAAGTTTACTCTTTATAGCATAATAAAGTCAACAGGATTTTCCGCGCAAAAAAATTATCCGCCGCACAAATTGCAGCGGATAATTGAATTTTAGTCTATCAGATGCTCTTGAGCAGGTTCGGGAGTCCCTTGACAACGGCGGGGATCGCCTTGCCTATAAGAACGAGTATACCGCGTCCCATGGGCTTCTTGTCGTTGAGGATATCCAGAAGCTGATGTCCGAGCTCCTCGCTGAACACGCCCATGCTCATGGAGACGAAGTTCTTAACGGGAGTCTGGAGCGCTATCGAGCACGCCATGCCGTCCGAGCCGACGAACTTGCGCAGCATCTTGCAGAGCTTCGCGCCGTTCTTGCCGCAGGCTGCATCCTCTATCGTATTCGCAAAAGTCAGATTCGGATAGTCGTGGATCTCGCTCTCGGGAATCTCGTGGCCGAGAAGAGCCTTGAACTGATCGTCCGGGACATTCATAACATCCGCCGAATAATAAGCGGGCATGGTCTCTCTGAGATCCTTGACGGGGGCGTCAACGGTGCTCTCGACCTTTACGCTGCCCTCGAGGCGGATATCGCGGCTCGATGCGCCGACGAGAAGCTTATAATTATCCGTCTCAACATGCCAGTCACCGAGATCAACATCGTAGAACGCGAACGCGCGCTTGCTGAGCTCGATTTCGACCTCTTTCTCCTCGCCAGCCTTGAGGAAGACTTTCTTGAAGCCCTTGAGCTCCTTCTCGGGGCGGAAGATGGTGCTGTTTTCCTGGGCAACATAGAGCTCGGCAACCTCTGCGCCGTCTCTGTCGCCGGTGTTCTTTATCTTAAACGAAACCTTGAGAGTGTCGGTATCCTTGATGCTGTCCGCAGAGACCTTGAGGTCGCTATACTCGAAAGTAGTGTAGGACAGACCGAAGCCGAACGGGAACAGGACGTTCTTCTTCGCGGTGTCATAGTAGCGGTAGCCGATATACAGACCCTCGCGATACTCGACAGTTGCGGTATGTCCGGGGAAGTTGTTGTAGCAGGGAGTGTCCTC
>JBNMIN010000083.1:0-9295 GCA_050873305.1 Oscillospiraceae bacterium | reverse complement strand
TCTGTATCCGATACCGTTATAACTTCGGCAATGAAAGGACTCAGCTCGGGCGTGCAGAAGATACTCACCTCGTTCTATGCGGGCAAGTGGGTGCTCGTCGGCGGACTCTCTTCAAACCTCGGCGTTGACGACAATGCCGTCGGTCTGCCTTTTGCAACATCTAAGTTCGAGAAGTTCACCGAGGGCGATTATGTCAAGCTCGTCAATTCTATGAAGAGCGGCGGAACGCTTGAGGTGAAGAACGATTTTTCCGCTTTCCTTGCGGGCGGGGAGACTTTTGAAAATGTCGCCGTCAGCTTCGTAAAATAAGCAGTCTTTTGGGAGCCTCGGCGCGTCGAACGTTGAGGCTCCCTTGAGTTTATATTTTCAGCATTTGTCAAACGACGGGTTGAAAGAATAGTAGTTCTTCGAGTTGAGCCGGTCGGTGACCGTGCGCAGCCCCTCGCCGAACCGCTGGAAGTGAACTATTTCGCGCTCGCGCAGGAACTTTATCGGGTCGCGGACATCAGGGTCGTCAACAAGGCGCAGAATGTTGTCGTATGTGACTCTCGCTTTCTGCTCGGCTGCCATGTCTTCCATCAGATCGGCTATCGTGTCGCCCTTGCACTGCATCGAACCCGCGCTGTAGGGCATTCCATTCGCCCCTGCGGGATATACTCCGGCTGTGTGGGTGACGAAATATGCGTCGAATCCGCCTTTCTTTATCTCCTCGGACGTAAGATTTCTTGTCAGCTGATAGACTATTGCGCCTATCATTTCAAGATGCCCGAGCTCCTCTGTGCCGATGTCCGTCAGCAGTCCCTTGAGCTGCGCATACGGCATTGTGAACCGCTGGCTGAGATAGCGGAGCGATGCGCCGAGCTCCCCGTCGGGTCCGCCGTATTGGTCGAGTATTATCTTCGCGTATTTCGGGTTCGGATTTGCTATCTTTACCGGATACTGAAGCTTCTTTTCATATACAAACATCAGCAGCCACACTCCTCTGTATCCCATGGCCACGGGTCCTTGAGCCACTCCGCGCCCGTCGCGTCGAGCGCCGTGAGCGCGCCGAACTGAGCCTCGTATTCGCTCCTGAGCGCCCTGTACCGCGCTTCGCATTTGCGAAACAGCGCGAGTGCCTGGAGATCGGACGGGTGGGTGTCAAGATAGAGATGCAGTTCCCACTGCGTGAACTGTGCGGCGCTCAGCCGCCTGAGCATCGTTTCGCGCTTTGTCATCTCGAACACCTCGCAGGATTGAACGGCTTGTTAAGAACGGGGAACAGCGTGCCGACTTCAAGGGCTTTCATCTCGTCGTATACGCTTATATCCGTCTGTATCGGAACATATGCCATGGCGACGCTGTAGTCCTCGGGGAACGGAGTCATCGCCTCGCGCACGGAGCAGGAGCAGCTCCCGGCGCTTCGGTTGTTGTAATTCATATCGGAACATTACTCCTTTATCTTGCTTTTTATGAGGCATCCCTCTGTACATCATATGATTTGTACGGATTTTTGACAAAGCGCAGGCTTTGTTTTTTACCGCAGAAAACACAACGGAGGAACAGAAAATGGACATCAGAGAAATTCTCAAAAAGGTCGATCACACCCTGCTCGGAGTCACTGCCGGGTGGAGCGATATCGAACAGATACTTATCGATGCCGAAAAATTCGGCACGGCGAGCGCATGCATTCCGCCCGCTTTTGTCAAAAGAGCTAAAGAATATGTCGGAGACAGGGTGAAGATATGCACCGTCATCGGCTTCCCGAACGGCTATAACACCACCGCCGCCAAGTTCTTCGAGACAAAAGATGCCGTTGCAAACGGCGCGGACGAGATAGATATGGTCATAAATGTCGGCGAACTCAAATCCGGCAACACCGTCTATGTCGAGAATGAGATAAAAGCGGTTCGCGCCGCATGCGAGGGCAAGATATTGAAAGTCATTATCGAAACCTGCCTGTTGACCGAAAACGAAAAAATAGCGATGTGCGAGATAGTTACCCGCTCGGGCGCGGATTATATAAAGACCTCGACCGGATTTTCTCTCGGCGGCGCAACATTCGATGATATAAAGCTCTTTTCGGAGCATATAGGAAGTAATGTGAAAATGAAAGCCGCAGGCGGCATCAGCAGTCTTGAGGATGCCGAGAAGTTCATAGCCCTCGGCTGTGACAGGCTCGGCACGAGCAGAATAGTCAAGCTCGCCAAAGGTCTCGACGCATCCGGATATTGAAAGGAGAATCGATATGTCAACTGCACATAACACCGCAAACAAAGGCGATTTTGCCAAAACAGTCCTCATGCCCGGTGATCCGCTCAGGGCGAAGTATATCGCCGAGAAATTTATCGACGATGCCCGCCTTGTCAACAATGTCAGGGGCGTTCAGGGCTATACCGGAACTTATCACGGAAAGCCCGTCTCCGTCATGGCGTCCGGCATGGGTATGCCCTCGATAGGCATATATTCCTATGAGCTTTTCAATTTCTACGATGTCGATAATATCATCCGCGTCGGCTCCGCCGGCGGCATAGCTCCCGGACTCAAACTGCGCGATGTTGTTATAGGAGCGGGCGCGTGCACCAATTCGAATTTTGCCCACCAGTTCGGTCTGCCAGGTGCGTTTGCGCCGATAGCGTCGTTCTCTCTGCTCGAAAAAGCGGTGTCAGCCGCGAGAAAGCTGGGCAAAGAGCCTGTGGTCGGCAATATTATTTCGTCCGATACTTTTTATGAGGATATCCCGAGCTTCGAACTGTGGCGCAAAATGGGTGTTCTGGCAGTTGAAATGGAGGCTGCCGCGCTCTATATGAACGCCGCGCGCTCCGGCAAGAACGCGCTGTGCATCTGCACTATATCCGACCTGCCCATGGATCCGACGAGCGGCGAGTGCTCGCCCGCAGAGCGTGAGCAGAGCTTCAATGGAACGATAGAAATAGCCCTCAATACTCTTTAAACGGAGTGATATTCTTGAAAACAAAACGAGTTTTTCTTATAGTCCTCGATTCTTTCGGCGTCGGCGAACTGCCCGATGCCGCGAAATACGGCGACTGCGGCAGCGACACTTTCGGCGCGGTCAGCCGTTCCGAATATCTTGATGTGCCGAATATGCGCTCTCTCGGTCTTTTCAATATCGACGGAGTCTCGCCCAAGGGAGCGGTTGAGTCGCCGCGCGGCGCATTCGGCAGAGCTGCCGAGTGTTCTGCCGGAAAAGATACGACTACAGGTCATTGGGAGATAGCCGGAGTCGTGTCCGAAAAGCCCATGCCGACTTTCCCGGACGGCTTCCCGCAGTATGCTATCGACGAGTTCTCGCGCCTTACCGGGCGCGGCGTGCTCTGCAACAAGCCATATTCGGGCACGCAGGTCATTCTCGACTACGGCAGGCAGCATATGGAGACCGGCGACCTCATCGTCTATACCTCCGCGGACAGCGTCTTTCAGATAGCCGCCCACGAGGATATAGTCCCTCTCGAAGAGCTCTATGATATCTGCCGCACAGCCCGCGGTATGCTCAAAGACGAGCTTGCCGTCGGCAGAGTTATAGCCCGACCGTTCAAAGGCGAATATCCGAACTTTTATCGAACCTCCGGCAGGCATGATTTTTCTCTCGAACCGACCGGGGAGACAATGCTCGACCGCCTGAAAGCTTCGGGCTTCGATGTCATATCCGTCGGCAAGATAAATGATATTTTCGCCTCACGCGGCGTTACGGATCACAGAGGCATCAACAAAAATAACGCCGACGGCATGGAGAAAACACTCGAGCTTCAAAAAGAGGATTTCAACGGTCTTTGCTTTGTCAATCTCGTCGATTTCGATATGCTCTTTGGACACAGAAACGATGTTGACGGCTATGCAAAAGCCCTGACTGAGTTTGACGGATATCTCGGCAGATTTCTCGAAAATATGCGCCCGGACGATGTGCTCATAATAACCGCCGACCACGGCTGCGACCCGTCAACCCCGAGCACCGACCACTCCCGCGAATATATCCCGATAATTATCTGCGGCGATGAGATAAAAGTCGGGGTGAATATCGGAACGCGCACGACTTTTGCCGATATCTCGGCGTCTGTGCTCGATTGCTTCGGCTTGCCCGCGCTTAAAAGCGGCGAGAGCTTTCTGCGGGAGGTGTCGGATATATGACCGATAACGAGCGCAGCGAACTTTTCAAAAAAGCCGCCGAAGCCCGTCTCAAATCATATTCGCCCTATTCCGGCTACAGCGTCGGCGCGGCGCTTCTCTGCTCCGACGGATCGGTATATACCGGTTGCAACATCGAAAACGCCGCATATACTCCGACCGTCTGTGCCGAGCGCACAGCCTTTTTCAAAGCCGTGTCGGACGGCAAGCGCGATTTTCGCGCAATAGCCGTCGCGGGCGGAAAAGACGGGGTCGATGCGTGTACTCCCTGCGGAGTCTGCCGCCAGGTGATGGCGGAGTTCTGCGACTGTGAAAATTTTGAAATAATCTGCAACACCGAGCGTGGACTTCGTTCGTTCAGGCTTAAAGAGCTTCTGCCGGGCTCGTTCGGTCCGGCAAATCTGAAACAGGAGAAACAGCCTTGAAAAACTTTCGGCGTATAATATCTGTCATTTGTGCGGCGGCGATGCTTTTGAGCCTCTGCGCCTGCTCAAAGCGCGAAAAGTATGACGCGGTGTTTATTACCGATGTCGGCGATATCTATGACAGATCATATAATTCCGCCGTGTGGGACGGTGTCAGGAGCTACGCCGCCGATTACGGCGTCAACTGCAAATATTACAGACCGTCTCAGCACGGTACAAAATATTTCTTCAAAGCGATTAAGAAAGCAATAAACCACGGCGCGAGGGCGATAGTCTGCCACGGCGACGAATTCTGCGATGCCGTTATAAAGGCGGCTGAGCGTTGGGACGATGTGAAGTTTATCATCATCGACTGCGAGGAGAAAAATCTGCCCTCAAATGTGCTTGCCGTCGGATATTCGACTCTCGATGCGGGATATCTTGCGGGCTATGCCTCGGTGTCGAATGGGTTTCAGCACCTCGGATTTCAGGGCAGCAACCCGTCCGATGATTATGTCAATTACTGCTTCGGATTTATTCAAGGCGCCGAACGCGCTGCCGAAGACCTGATGCTCGAAGTTATGTCGGTCGAGATAAAAGTGAATTTTCTCAAGACCGACGAGAATGAGGACGATGTCGAAGCGCGCGCAAAGTCGTGGTTCTCAACAGGTACGCAGGTCATATTCGCCTGCGGGACAAAGACATTTGCAACCGTCGCGAGCGTTGCGGAGCGCAATGTCGGAAGCTGGGTTATCGGTGCCGATACGGACAAATCCTATGTCTCAGATTCCGTTTTGACCAGCGCGGAAAAATCGGTCTCAACGAGTGTCTACAGGGCTCTCGTCGAAGTAAAAGACGGCAGTTTCAAAGGCGGACACTCGGTAACTTACGGCATAGCCGACGACGGAGTGCGGCTCGATCTTCAGCGCTCGCTGTTCTCTCTGTTCACTCAGTCGGATTACGACGCCATAATCGAGCGCGTCAAAGCCGATCCGACAATGATATCGTCGCTCGTCACAGCCGACGATGCCAAGAACATAGTCCTCGGCGATGATCAGGAGTTGTCGTCTATATTCTCGCTCAACCATGTACTTATCTTCACGAACTGAGGTGTCTTTATGTATATGCCCGAACTTATCCGCAAAAAGCGTGACGGCGGCGAGCTGACTGCCGAAGAGATATCTTATATAATCAACGGCTGCGTCTCGGGCGAAGTGCCGGATTATCAGCTTTCGGCGTTCGCCATGGCGGTGTTTTTCCGCGGGATGACAAATGCCGAGACGGTCGCGCTGACCCTTGCAATGCGTGATTCGGGCGACAAAGCCGATCTCAGCGGGATAAGCGGCGTCAAAGTAGATAAACATTCGACAGGCGGTGTGGGCGATAAAACCACGCTTATAGTCGCTCCGATAGTCGCGGCGTGCGGCGTGAAAGTCGCTAAAATGTCCGGCAGGGGACTCGGTCACACGGGTGGAACGGTCGATAAGCTTGAGTCTATACCCGGCTTTCGTACTTCGATATCTCCGCAGGAGATGCGTGATACCGTTGAAACCTGCGGCTTGAGCGTCACGGGACAGAGCGGGAATATGTGCCCAGCCGATAAAAAGCTTTACGCCCTGCGCGATGTTACAGCAACCGTTGACAGCATACCGCTCATAGCTTCGAGCATCATGAGCAAGAAGCTCGCCGACGGCTCGGATTGCATTCTCCTCGATGTCAAAACCGGGAGCGGGTCTTTTATGAAAACGCTCGACGATTCCCGCCTGCTTGCGCGCACGATGGTCGATATCGGCAGGGGAGCGGGCGTCAGGACCGCCGCTCTGATAACAAATATGGATTCACCGCTCGGGAGTGCGGTCGGCAACTCGCTTGAGGTTATTGAGTCCGTCGAGATACTCAAGGGTAACACCTCGGGCGATCTCTGGACAGTCTGCCGCGAGCTTTCGTGCAGGATGCTGATGCTCGCCGGAATAGGCGATAGAGATGAGTGCGGCAGGCTCGTTGATGAAGCAGTCAAAAGCGGCGAAGCACTCAAGCGTTTTGAAATGATGGTTAAATTGCAGGGCGGCGATGCCTCATATATCGAAGATACATCGAAATTCAGAAAAGCTTCTTTCAGCCGTGAGGTGTACGCACCCGCATCGGGATATATAACCCACATGGATTCCGAGAAGATAGGCTTGACTGCCGTTCTGCTCGGAGCGGGCAGAGAGAAAAAGGAAGATAATATTAACCACGCGGCAGGTATTATAATAGCCGCAAAGACAGGCGATTTTGTAAAGCGCGGTGAACTGCTCGCAACGCTTTTGACGGACGACGAGAGCCGCCTCGACGGCGCCGAGTCCCGCTATCTTTCCGCTGTTTCAATCGGCGATAAGAAGCCTGCGGAGCAGCCGATGATACTCGATTATATCGACTGATATTTCGGTTGACATCCGCTTTTTATCATGCTATCATTTAAAAGCTATATCAAAGAAAGAGGAGCGCATCTTATGGCAGAGCGTAAAATAAATTATCATATTTGCTGCGCCCCGTGTATTCTTTCATAACAGGTGATTTGCGGACGGCCGCCGGCTGTCCGCTTTTTTGATTATTTTTTCGGAGTGACTATGAACAACTTCAAGAAAAAAATAAAAAGAATATTGCGCCGTATGCTCGGCAGACCCGAACCGCCGATGCGAAAGGCTCCCGACCGACTTCCGGACGATATCGATGCGGCAGTCAGGAAAAACGGTCTTGATACCGACGGGTTTATAAAAGTTGTTGAAAGCGATATGGATTTCGACGGCTGTTATCTCACTGCGTGGACAGCCCTTGACGGCAAGGGGATATATTTCATCCTCGGCGATGAGAAAGTCACCAAAAAGCGCGGAAACAAGAAAATCAAGTCCGAATATGAGCTCAGGGAGATACGCTCTTATCCGCTCTCGGATTTCGATTCGCTCAAATGCGAGCAGTATGTCTCAACAGGACGCCTTATAGCCGAAAAGGACGGCGACGATATCGGTCTGATAAAATTCAGCCTCAATTTCCTCGGCGGCTATGACGAATTCTGCAGGGCGTTCAATAGTCTCAAGACAGGCGAGCCGATGCCGCAGAGCAGTGAAAAGCCGAACGGCGGAGTATGCCCGAAGTGTAAAAGACCGTATCCGCCCGGGCGCAACTCCTGCCCGAAATGCGATAAAAACGGCTCAACCGTCAAACGCCTGTTTTCTTTTTTCGGCGGCTATAAGCTCCAGATGGCGCTTATCGTCACAGCTATACTTATAAGCACCGCCATGAATATGGCAATGCCGCAGATAAGCACAAAGACGCTCTTTGACGATGTGCTGAGCAAGGTCGGTTCAACGCCCGCGCAGCAGCTGCTCGTTACGCTCGGATATCTTATCGGCGCAGTCGTCGGCATGAAGCTTCTGGGATTAATTATGACCGTGTCGTTCCAGTTCCTTATGGGCAGTATAATGCCGCGAGTCATATATGATATAAAAGTCAAGATTTTCGCCGCCATGCAGCGCCTGTCCGTCGGCTTCTATTCATCCAAACAGACGGGCTCGCTCATGGAGCGCGTGACAAGGGACTCCAATAATATCTATTGGTTCTTTGTCGATGGTCTGCCGTATGTCATAACGAATGTTATAACAGTCGTCGGCGTTCTGATAATAATGTTCGTCATGTCGTGGAAGCTTGCGCTTCTCTGCTGCGCCGCGGCTCCTATATTTCTTGTGCTGCTTGTCTTCGGCGGCAGATTTTTCAGAACCCTGCACCACAGAAGCTGGGCGCGCAACGCGAGACTTACTTCCATGGTCAGCGACAATATCAACGGTCAGCGTATAATAAAGGCTTTCTCAAAAGAAGATGAGGAACTCGACCGCTTCGATACGGTCAGCAGCGATCTCTACGAAGCTGATTTGAAGCTCAACAATTCCGAAGCGACTCTTTTTCCGGTGCTCACTATTTTGCTTTCCATGCTTGCCGTGGTTATGCTGACTTTCGGCGGACTCATGGTTGCAAACGGCGAGATGACAGTCGGCACGCTTCTCAATTTTACCGTCTATCTGACCATGCTCGTCGGACCTTTGGATTTCCTTTCGTGGGTGTCCAACTGGTGGGCGCGCTGCGTTGACTCGGCTCAGCGCGTGTTTGAGATAGTTGACGCGAAGCCCGAGATAGTCGAAAAAGAGCACCCGATAGAAATAGGCGAGGTGCGCGGGGATATAGAAATATCAAAACTCGAGTTCGAGTATGAACCCGCACAGCCTGTTATAAAAAATCTCGACCTCAAAGTGAACGCAGGTCAGATGCTCGGAATAGTCGGCAAAACCGGAGCGGGCAAAACAACAATAGCCAATCTCATAGCGCGGCTCTATGACCCGAAAGCCGGGTGCGTCAAAATCGACGGAGTCGATGTGCGCGACCTGCCGCTCGATACTATCAGAAATAATGTCGGTCTGGTCTCGCAGGATATCTATCTCTTTATCGGCACGATAGCCGACAACATTCGCTACGCGAAGCCGGATGCCACAATGGATGAGATAATCGCCGCGGCAAAGGCGGCGAGCGCGCATGATTTCATTATGAAGCTGCCCGATGCCTATGAGACGCGCGTCGGAGCGGGCGGTCACGACCTATCCGGCGGCGAACGCCAGAGAATATCGATAGCCAGAACGATAATCCAAAATCCGCGTATTCTTATTCTCGATGAAGCTACTGCGGCAATGGATACCGAAACAGAGCGCAATATCCAGTATTCGCTCACAAAGCTCATGCAG
>JBNMIN010000082.1:0-9348 GCA_050873305.1 Oscillospiraceae bacterium | reverse complement strand
TGGGCGATACCATTTGACATTTGCGCCGCGTACCCTCATCGCCTCCCATATGCGCCTTATCTCGGTGACAAGTATCGGGATGAAGCGAAGAGTGACAAGCATTCCGAGCGTTATCATTCGCGGGCAGTGCAGCTGATTCATGCAGCGCGTGAGATCCGCGGGCGGTATTGTTATCATCGGCACGGCGCATATCCCGAGCAGGAGCGCACGCACGACGGTCTGCCAAAAAGCGTTGAAATTGCGATTAGTCAGAAAAGCCAGCCCGCCTATCACAAGCCCAAATGCGAGCATTGCGGCGCTCATTTTCCATGCGCCGCGAAACAGCCCGAAGCAGCAGTAGAGCACGAACAGCACGCCGGCAAAAGCAAACGCCCAGAGGCTCTTTGAAAACAACATTCCGCATACGAGCATGCACAGCGACGAGACGAAAGCTATGAGCGGATAGAGCGGTTTTCTTACACTGAACGCGTCAAGCATTTTCGTCTTCTCCGTTGGGCTTGAGCTTGCCCGCCTTTTGCAGCTCGGCGGCTATTTTCATGCCGATCGCCGCACCTATGAAGCCGAGTGCCACGGTGCCGAGCGAAGTGAATATCGAAGCTATCGGGCGCGCGAGCAGCTGCTCATAGCTCTGTCCGTTGAGCCAGATGCTGAAAAGCACTGAAATCGGCAGAGAGAGCGGCATATATATTCCCGCCGTGAAAAGCACGGAGCCTTTCTTCTTATAACCTCTGAAGAACAGGAGCATCAGCAGTTCCGCGATGATAGCCGCCACAAAATTATTGAAGAACATGACGGGCGAAAAAAACACGAGCGGAGCGCCGGAAAACAGACCGATTATGGTCAGCGCACCGGGCTTTCTGACCTTCATCAGACCTATCGCGCAGAAGAGCGCATATATCGGAGCCGCCGCCATGTTGCGGAGTCCGAACAGAGTCGTGTGCATAACGAGTGGCATGGTTATTCCGCCGCAAAGCGTCATCGCCGCCGAAAGAATTGCAAGGAAAACGAAATCCTTGACCTGAAATTTTTTGAAGCATTTGTTCATTCCGGTTACTCCTTTATTGCTTTTCTCTTTATCACCGTTGCAACTATGAGCGCCACTATAACGACCGCCGCAAAGACAGATCCGATTATCGCCGCAGTCTTTTTGCTTCCGCCGTTATTTGAAGTAGTCTCGGAAACGGATTCGGCAGCAGATTCAGGGATAGCTACAGCCTCATTTTCCGAGATGCTCTCCCCTGTTACCGTCTCGCCGGCGGAATCAGTTTCGGCAGGTGCAGAAGCTGTTGTATCAACCGAAGCTTCACCTTTTACGCTTTCAGTCGGCTTCGCGGGAGTCACCGCATTCGGAGCAGTCACAGCGGCAGAGCCGATATCCGCAACTTTTTTGGCGCTCGCATAGTCGATATGTATTCTCGCGGAGGGCGACATCGGCATAACGGGTGCGGCGAACTTCACGCCGACAAACTCGCCGTTTCCGACTATCGGAAACTCAAACGCGGACTGATATGTCGTGCCCGCTATCTTAACGCTCCCTGCGGGCTTGACTTCGACCGTGTCACCCTCAACTCCGCCGTTTTTGTAGTACCAAAACTGCATCCCCGAGACGCTCTCGGGCGTTGCTATAGTCAAAGTTTTGCCGCCGTTTTTCACGGTCAGCAGTGCGGTATGTACAAGATATTTGTCGCCCATAGAGGTCTTGTCCTTCTGAGCGTGGTACATTTTAACGCTGACCTCATACACTCCGTCCTGAGTCGGGGCCGAAGCCGCAAAAGCCGGCAGAGCCGTGCAGATAATTACCGCAAGCATCAAAACGACTGCGGCAACCGCCGATATTCTTCTGTTCATGTTTCTCCTCCATTTCAATTAGCTTTTGCTAACCGCAACGCAGAAAGCAAACGCCGTTTCGGCGTCACGGTGCTTTTTCTTGATTAGCATTAGCTAACTGCGAATCTTAAAGTCAACCGGTTAGCCATCGCTATCCGGTTCGACATTATTGTACCAATCATTCAGCTTTATGTCAATATCATCGGCAAAATTCCGTATATCTGCCTTTTTTCGCGCTAAGTTCGGCGCAAAAATTGGGAAAAGTGGAGATTGATTTATGTTCGCTGTTAGTACGGAGTATATTTTTAAGCATGTCCGGCATATGGCAGTATTGATACGAGGGCAACTATGCTTAAAAAGTAGAAAATGTCCCAGCACGGATGGATAGTTTCCCGTGTCGGGGCATTTTCAAAAGAAGAAGTTATCCGTTGTAGGATGTCACACTTGTGATAACGACCCTATGACCCGTGTACTGCTTTTTCACCAGCTCCATCGCGATGCCCGATGTCACAGCAGAAACTATCTGCTCACCGCGCATGTTATCAACAAGAAATGATATTTTCCACCGCTGCATGAGTTCACCTCCCTTTCGTTTGTTGAGATGAGTATACTAAAAGCGATGAGGCAAAATCGGGGCGCTCTATCATAAAAAGTCGGCTCACAATTGCAGCAATGGGACAAATATGGTACACTGTTACAGGTATAATATAGCCGAGGTGAAAAAAACATGTACAGTCCTGAATCCAAAAAGTTGGCTCTGACACGCATTAAAGAGATATTTGAAACCTACAGCGACTTCGAGCATCCGCTCACACAAAACGACATAGCCGAACACCTTGATCACGACTACGGAATCAATATCGACCGAAAAACAATCGGCAGAAACATATCGCTTCTCAAAGAGACCGGCATTGAAATAGAATCCGACCACCGCGGGAGCTATCTTGACAGCAGATTGTTTGAAGACTCCGAGCTTCGTATGCTCATCGACGGCATTCTGTGCAGCAAATATATCACCGCCAAGCACTCTGAGGATCTGATAAAGCGCATTTGCGGGCTTTCGAATATATATTTTAGCTCGCACATAAAAAATATTTTTTCCGTTACCGACCGCTGCAAAACGGAAAATCCGTCTCTCTTCTATAATATTGAAGTGATCGACGATGCCATCGAAAAAAATCGGCAGATAACTTTTGACTACAACAAGTACGGAGCCGACAAGCAGCTGCACAAATCCGCCGAGCACACCGCCTCGCCCTATCAGCTGATAGTTCACAACCAACGATATTATCTCATGGCGCTCAACGAGCAATGGCAGAACATAATCTATTATCGCCTGGATCGCATAACAAACATGCGGATTACCGACCTACACATGACCCCGCTCAGGAGCATAAAGGGATACGAGAACGGCATTGACTACGGCGAGATTTCTTCTGCGCTTCCGTATATGTTCGCAGACAAGCCGCAGACCGTCGAGATGATTGTAAGCGGCTGCATAATCGACCAGGTTATCGACTGGTTCGGGAAAGACATACGCATCTGTGATATCGGGGACGGCAAATTCAAAATTACTCTGCGGGTGAGCCTCAACGCCATGGAATATTGGGCGATGCAATATCTCAACTTCGCCGAAATAGTTTCCCCTGCCGGTCTGCGCGAGAAGATCAAGGATAATCTCAGCAGCGCCGCGAAGAAATATGAATAATAAACAGGCTGAGCAAGCATTGAAGCCGCTCAGCCTGTTTTATTTATTGCTGTATGCTTTTAAATTCATCTTCAAGCTTTTTAAGCTTATCAGTATCTTTTACGAGCCAATAGCTCGGATGATAAACCTCGAGCACCGGGACCGACTTGCAGGAATCAACATTTGAAAGACAGTCTCTCACGCCCGACCCGCAACACACTATAATATCCGGCGAAATTATTTTGATTTCCCTGTCTATCAAGTCCTTATAATTTTGGGCATAATCGCGAAGAAGGTCGATTTTACATTCCGTAAACCCACCGCGTTTGTTTATATTCATGAAAGCCACATACCGCAAGGCGGAAATGTCTTTTTCAGGCGTTTCAAAATTTTCGTTCAGTATTGCATTGGCAAGAAGTGCGAGTCCCGGAGGGAAACGGCCTTTTTTCGCTTTCGCGTCTCCGAATGCCGCCCTGCGGCACCAGAATCCGTCTTTTTGTGCTATCGCAAAATTTTCCTCAATGGTATTTTTTTCTTTTTTGAAGCACGCCGCCTCTTTGGCAATAAAAAGAATCTTCTTGGGGCTTTGCATATACAAAGCTTCATCGATTATTCCGTCGGGGATAAAATTGCTTTTTGATATATTTTCACCGTCGTAGTTCTCTGCCTCATGGCGCTCTCGCCACTCTTCAAACAGCTCGTCCAGCTCTGCGCTGCGGTTGTCACTCATAGCCTTGCCTCCCCGTTTTTTATTTTATTATATTATATCCTCCCGAGCCAACTTTGTCAACGAATGTTATGTCTGCTTTTTGGGGCATGCATCCTGCTAAAATAGGAATCAAGAGGGGTGAAAATATGGCTGAAAAAGCAATTTTAGAAATTCCGGACGGATATAAAATCGAAGAGAAATCATATATTGTTGACCGCGAAACCGCATGCCGCATTTTAACATCGGACAAACAAAGAAAATTCACATATGCCAAAAAGCTTGGCGAAAAAGTGGAGCTCACGCAGCATATAATTATCTGCCCTGTCTGCGGACACCGGATGCCCGCCTATCCGCGATATACAAATGGTTGGCTGACGCAGAGCTCTTCAAAAATAGCAAAGACTCCGAAAAATGTCATCAGGCAATGGTGCGAAGATAAAAGAAATGATTCAAAAGATACTATTTACTTGAATTTCATATCACAACCGATGCTTGAAAATGTAATATACACCTGCCCCGAATGCCTCTGTGAATCTAATTTGTTCAGCAAAACTATGCGCTGCGAATTGAATTACCGCCGCCACAAGCTCTCAATATCCAGACAAATCGACGACACAAAAACGCTTTTGTCCGTCTCATGGCTCAAGGGAACGGTGAGCGTAAATTTTCCGATGTACGAGGAGCTTACATTTAACTTCAAAAACGGTCACACGTTCGTGCGGCTTCTGGACAGAAACAAGGCGGCAATTGAAACATGCGATATCACCGAGCAAAAGGAGCTTTTGCAGGATAGCTTTTTTGCAAAATTATTTGGGTGCGGCAAAAGAGCCGTTCGCCTTGTCAAAAAATTTTTTGTCCGCGAATGGCAGTCTAACCTGCCTTTTAAAACATCGGAACTCAATCTGACAAAGTTCATGCTTTTAACCGAGTTTGTAGGATACCCGAAGATTTTCTATTATTCGATACCGTATGTAGTCGGGACGCACAATATATCCGCATTGTTTAAGCGCAGGCGCAGGGCTCTGCACCGCGCTCAACAAATCGAACAGCGGTATAAATCCATATCGTGGATGCAGGCAAAGAGCATAAGAAAAATTATTCTTTCAAACCCGGCATTTTTATTTTATGAAAATGAATGCGCGGCTCTCTCCGAAATCTTTGTCAACATAAATTTGTTTCGCTCCGTTTTGTGTACGCCAAATATTTTTACTTTTTTCGGCGATACAAGCAGAAGATGCGGCATGCTCGACTTTTTGCGCGATTACGCCACCGTAAAAGGTGAAATGACGCTGAAACGCGAAATGCTGTCCTCGGCATTTTATTTTAATGAGTATGCATTCTGTTACGGCGGCATGAGTGACCGGGCGAGAGCGATTGAGAGAAAACGATGGAAAAGCGGAATTTCAATAAAAGAGCTGTCCGATTTTAGCCACGCAAGAATATCGCGTCCCGTGTTATCCTGCAATATCGGGATACCCGATTGCACCATAAACGGATTTAACTTTTTCCGTCTTAGCTCCGAAAGCGACTATTTTGAAGCTTCGAACAAGCTGAATAACCATCTCTGCTTTTTCACGGAGGATTTTGACGCAGCAGACAATAATCCGGTCATCTGTGTGTCTAAAGGCGAAAAGTTAGTCGCCGCAATAGAAGTAGACGGCAAATCAATTATACATGCCTCCGGATATTCAAACAGTCCCCTTGAGTACGACCCATATTTATACAAGGCATATACGATTTGGCGCAAAAAATATAATCTGCACTAAGGCAGACAGTGAAAACTCGCACAGAAAAACGGTTCGGTTTATTAAAAGCCGAACCGTTTAATTCATATAAACTCATTTATCGGGATCTTATTGATATCCCTGCCCTTTTCATCTTTGAAGAAATCTTTTCTTCCGGTGCTTTCATAATCCCACAGCACGGTAATGTTATCTATCCGCGCGGCATTCTCGCGGACGAATCTTTTGATAACCGCCATCCAGTCAAAACCACCGCCGGAAACGCGAAAAAACATATCGCGGCAACCCTCAACAGTGTCGTACATCCCGCCCAATCTGACTCGCAAAAACTCGTCGTTCAGGGCTTCGATAACAAGCGAATTCAGCTCACAGACATTCATATTACCCCCAGTCGGCAATTTATCGGCAACCGTCAAGACAAAATCGGCAGTCAGAAAATTATACTGTTTATCCTCGATATCAATCATAAGATCATGCACGGCATCCCCGTTATAGCCCGGGTACTCATGTCCGGAGCCTTTACGACTCAGACCCTCGGCGTATGCCGATATGAGATTCAATATCAAACATTTCGTCCCGCACCGTGCCGTGTGTTTATACAGCCACTCTGCGGCATAGAGCGTATCCTCCGCATCATCCCTGTCTGCGTAATAGTGACTGGAGCACGCAAAAGCCTTGCCGTCCTGTCTTATCATCCACGCTGTTTCTCTGTTCATAACATTCCTCCTTTGATGCATTATACCAAACTCAGTGCGTCAAAATCGGGACAAAAAACTGGGGATAAATTAAACAAAGCAGCAAGAATAAATCTTGCTGCTCGGGGGTGTCTTTTTTCAGGCCTGTTCAATTATTTAATCAAGCGACTCCAAAATTTTTTCAATTGCATCTGTGTTGATTTTCTTTTTATCGCCATTCATGACAACGGTCATATTGCATCTTCTGAATATATCCCTTGCCGCTCTTACCTCCCTGCTGTCTTTGTATGTTAGTATAATTTAAACCTCCAGAATTATATTCTTATTTTATGCTATCCCGGAGGTTTACAAAATATTTTGACCTGTTTTTGAAATTCTTTTTATGTATCACTTATTATAATATTTCCGTTTGCAATAAATTGTGGTTCCGAAACGTATCAAAAAAAATTCATTTCAGTCTTTATAATACTCATCTTACAAAGACAACTCGTCTATTTTTTCAATTATCTCCTGCTGTCTCTCATAGAAAAGCATATCTTTATTGTACTTGAAGTATTCTTCACTGCCATAGCGACTGATAAATCTTGAGCTATAGTAGCCGGCAGTGAGTTCAGTAATAAAAATCAGGATTTCCTGACCCTCGCCGAACACCTCTTCAAAGAATGAGAACACATTGGACAACTTTTTGCCTACCTCGTTTGCTTGTTCGGTTAATTTCTTTGTGAGAGAATTGAACTCTTTTTTCAAAAGCTCGAATGCCGCTTTTGCCGAACCTGGATTGTTTTCATCAAAAATTGTCTGCATCTTTTTAAGTTCTTCAATACAATCGCGGTATTTTATCTCTTCATCTTTACTGATGCTTGATGATTCCAGACCTGTTTCTATATCGCTCTCATAGCCATCAATACTTGATGAAAGAAATTCCGGAAATTCCTCTACATTTTTGAGTTGTGCTGCTTTTTTTAACGGCCGCATAAGTTCAGTTAAATAATCAGTAGCCTCACAAACTTCCTTCATCTCATTGGTTACTGCATCGATAATAAGGCCAATCAAGCAAAAGCGTTCGTCGAACTGCGCATCTTTTGCACGTTGTTTAATTCTTTTATCGGACGAGCCGTTAAGAATCGAATCTATTTGATAATCTGACTTATACTTATTAAACAGATCATAATAAATTGCAAAATCTTTTGCAATTTTCTTGTTTTGAAGATATTGAACTATCAGGCTCTCTGTTACGGGTATGTCGTTTTTTTCATACAAAATAATCATATCTGATAAGTCCGACCAACCGCGAGCAGTGACGAAACTCTTTTCATAAACAGTAGTTTCTATTTTGTAAAAATTATTCTTCTTAACATCAAGATATGTTATGATCGATGCATGAACACCGCTTCTGTAGGCATGTTCTTTCCAAGCGTCATAATCGGGTTCAACATCAATTCTTTTAAGCCTGTCCCATGTAACAATATCAAACTCACGAACAGAATTGTTATACTCGGGAGGGTTGCCAGCCGTAACGACTATCCAGCCATCGGGGATGCGATGGCTGGCAAAGACCTTATACTGCAAGAATTGCAGCATAGCTGGAGCAAGCGTTTCCGAAACACAGTTTACCTCATCAAGGAAAAGAATTCCTTCGGGATTGCCTGTCTTTTCGATCATATCATAGACTGATGCAATGATTTCAGACATGGTGTATTTTGAAACGTTGTACTCTTTGCCCCCGTACTCTTTTTTCTCGATAAATGGCAAGCCAATAGCCGATTGCCTTGTATGATGCGTCATGGAATACGAAACAAGGCTGACACCTAATTCAGCGGCAATCTGTCCCATAATGGCGGTTTTTCCTATTCCGGGAGGACCCATGAGAAATACAGGGCGCTGTTTTTCAAGCGGAATAACATAATTTCCAAACTTATCCTTTGAGAAATAGGCTTTCATAGCATTTTGTATTTCGTTTTTTGCTTGTTTGATATTCATAACCGTATTGTATTATTCCTCCATCACAACAACATAATCTTTTAAGTAGTCAAACCCGCTGTCGAGATCTGCCGATTTTTTGACATATATCTTCGGGCGACGCGCACCTCGCAGGAAATTGCAGTCATAACCATAATTAATATGTCCGGGACATTCAAATACAATTTTTTTCAGGCTGTCACAATCCCTGAACAACCACTTCTCAACACAGTCAAATTTAGGCGGGAATACAACTTCCTTCAATTTTTTACATCCTCTGAATGCTTCTCGGCCTATCGTTTTTACATTCTTCCCGAGGTGGATCGTTTCCAAATTGCGGCACCCCTCAAAGGCGTGGCTTCCAATTTTTTCTACCGTATCAGGCACAAAAATCTTTTTAATATTATCGTCCCTTACGTAATTGACTTCAACCACCTTGAGTCCTTTAACCTCTTCCGGAACAATAACTTCTTCCGCACGGCCACGGTACCTCATCAATCTGCAATAATTAGAATAATATTGAATATTCCATACTTTTTCGGGTGGGGCGTTCGGATCTTTGAGTAGCTCGGCAAGTTCCGCTTCCTTCTTCGCCTTGCGTTCCGCAGCTTTAAGCTGTCTTTCCTCCTCTTTTATGACCGCTTCCTGTCTGTCAAGGTAGCTATCCATGCCAACGCCGAACTCTTTTTTCAAATATTCCGTAAGTATTGCGGTGACTTCGGTTCTATT
>JBNMIN010000081.1:0-9661 GCA_050873305.1 Oscillospiraceae bacterium | reverse complement strand
GGATAAGCGCGAGCTTATAGCCTGCGCGATAATTATAGTTATCGGCGTTGCGGCCATTCGCCTGCTCGGAGTCAAGTTCAGCCCGCTTTATATAATCGGCGTGCCGTATGTCGCGATGCTCGCGTTCATGCTCGTCAAGGCAGGTTCGCTCGGCATCAAGGCAGTCAACGCCGGACTCGACAACGCGGTTGTCATGTGCATCCTGCTCGTCGGCGGCGCGTTCTTATTTGCGCTGTCGGATATGATGCTCGCCGTCAACTCACTGCGCAAGCCACGCCCGTCATACGGCTACAAGATAACCTGCATTGTAACTTATTTCACGGCGCAGTTCCTGCTCGCATCAACAATATTTGTAATTTCCGCCTGACTCAAGGCGCAGACCCGAAAGGAGACAGCATATGCTCGGAACAGGCACATGGCATTTAAAAATCGGCAACATGTTTTATAACGGAGATATAACGCTCCGCGTCTTTGACGACGGCGGCAAATACGGCTTCGAGATAATCGAGCCGAAGATGACCGCGCCGGAGGTTGAAATAAAGAGACTTTCGACCGTCGGCAACCACCTGTCGGCGACCGTCACGGCGCGCGAACTGCGCGGCAGAGACGCCCAGATCGAGCTCGATTTCACCGACACCTCCGTCAGCGGAAGCGCAAAGGTTCCGCTTATCGGCACGGTGACGATAAAAGAGGGCACGAAGATAGCAGAATAAAGCAAATAAAAAAACAAAAACCGACCGCAGCAAATTTTCGTTGCGGTCGGTTTTGCAGTTGCGTTTGCGAGGTAGAACGAAAAGCAGCTGACACAAAAATAGCCACCGAATCAATCGGTGGCTATTTTCATTTTCCGAGCATTTTATCAAGTTTTGCTTTTTTCACGTTTCCGAGCAATCTTTCAAGCTCTTTCAGTTCATCGGGAGTCAGGCGGGATTTATCCATAAGCACGACATTGTTATCGAGGCGCACGAGATAGATATATCCGTCCTGCTCGCCCCATCGGTCGAATGCCGACCAGTTGTTTTTGCCCGTGCCGAGCGGCGAAGTTATCGCCACGCCGTCATCGTCAATGACATATTCCAAAGTTCCACCCGAAAATGCGGTGTTTTTCTTTTTCATAAGCTTTTGCATTACACTGAGCTGAAACTTTTTGGAAAACAAAATTATCAGCAGAAAAAGCACCGAAAAACCGAGCAGCAGAAATCCGTAACCGACAACACCGCGCGCGAACATCCACACGGCGAACGCCGCATATATGACACAGAGAACCGCCGAAACTGCGGAAGTTACCCTGCGCCTTTTCAGATTGTTCGGCGTGTTGAGCGAAATTGCCGCGAGGACTTTCTGCTCATTTTCGCCGGCTTCGGTCTTGTATCTTACCATGTTTTCATCCCTTATTTAAGCTTATGCACAAACAGGCCGCTGAGCAGCTTCGGCTCGAACCAGGTCGATTTCGGCGGCATTATCTTGCCCGCGTCGGCTATATCCATAAGGTCGTCAACGGTCGTCGGGAACATTGAAAATGCGAGGCACATGTCGCTCTGCGCCCTGCGCTCGAGCTCCTTGAGACCGCGTATGCCACCGACGAAGTCAATTCTTCTGTCGGTTCGCGGATCGTCTATTCCGAGCACGGGAGAGATGAGATTCTGCTGAAGTATCGAAACATCGAGCGCCGCGACCGGGTCGGACGCGTCGAAAGTGCCGTCCTTTGCGGTGAGCTTGTACCACTTTTCGCCGAGATACATTCCGAAGGTGTGCTTCTCCTGCGGCTTATAAGGCGACTCGGGCGCGGATTCGACTGTAAAGCTTTCGCTTATCTTTGCTATAAACTCGTCCTGAGTCAAGCCGTTTAGGTCTTTTATAACTCTGTTGTAGTCCATTATCGCAAGCTCGCTCTGCGCGAACAGCACGGCGAGGAAGAAGTTGAACTCCTCGTTTCCGGTATATCCGGGGTTCTGTTCCCTACGCTTTTTGCCGACCTTGACAGCCGATGCGGCGCGGTGATGGCCGTCCGCGATATAGAGCGAATCTATATCCGCGAAGAGAGACGAAAGTTTCTTTATCGTCTCGGGGCAGTCAATGACCCAGACCGTCTGGGCGACGCCGTCGGAGACAAAATCATAGACCGGCTCATGCTCCGCCTGCCATGCCCTGACGATATCGCCGACCGCAGCGTTGTCCCTGTATGTCAGGAAGATAGGACCCGTGTTCGCGTCGCAATAATCAACATGATTTATTCTGTCCTGCTCCTTGTCGGCGCGGGTCAGCTCATGCTTCTTTATGACATTGTTCATATAGTCGTCTATCGACACGCAGCCGACGAGACCCGTCTGGCTTCTGCCGTCCATTATCTGACGGTATATGTACATGCAATCCGACTTGTCCTGTTTGCAGATGCCGTCGGTTTCGAGCTTCTTGAGATTCTCCGCCGCCTTGTTGTAGACAGCTTCGGAATAGAGCTCCGTGCCGACGGGCAGATCGACCTCCGCCTTGTCGACATGGAGGAACGAATAGGGATTGCCCTTTACCATCTCGCGGGCCTCGTCGCTGTTCATAACATCATAGGGAAGAGCCGCAACACGCGATGCATATTCGGGGAGCGGTCTTACTGCCCTGAAGGGCTTGAATACTGCCATAATGAGACTTCCTTTCTTCGGCGCCGGCGCGCCATAGCCTGAAATTACATCTTGCCTGTCTTTTTGCCGCCGAGCTTTATGCCCGAGAGCACATTGGTGTCGAACGAATAGGTTATCGACTCGCGCTCGCGTTCACGCTTCATGGCGAGCGATATCATCTCGTCGATAAGCTCGGTATATTTGACCCCAAGAGGCTCCCAGAGGTAGAACGAGAGCGAACCGGGAATCGTGTTTATCTCGTTGAGCCAGACCTTGCCGGTCGAGGCGTCAATCATGAAATCTATACGCGACACGCCGCTGCAACCGAGCACTCTGAACGCCTTGACTGCCATCTCGCGTATCTCGTTTTCGGTCTCTTTCGGGATATCGGCGGGAATTCTGCGCTGGGTCGAAGCCATGCCCTTTGAACCGGACTTCGAGGCGTTGCCGATATATTTATCCTCATAGCTCAGGATATCCGTCGCGTTGAGCGGCTCTTCGCAGACGGACGCGCGCGCCGAATGTCTGTCGCCGAGGACGGAACAGTTTATCTCGCGCAGGTTTTCTATAGCAGGCTCGACAAGGACTCTGTCCGCATAGTCGAATGCGTTCGAGAGCGAATTTTCAAGTCCGTCGGTGTCATGCGCCTTGCTGATGCCGATGCTCGAACCGAGGTTTATCGGCTTGACGATAACGGGATAGCTGAATCTCTTCTCGATATACGCAACTATCTTTTCGGGATCTGCGTCATAGTCCTCCGCATCGACGCAAACGCAGTCGAGCACGGGGATGCCGTTATCTTTGAAGACGGTCTTCATAACATATTTATCCATTCCGACCGCCGACGAGATAACGTCGCAGCCGACATACGGAAGATTGAGCATCTGGAGATAGCCCTGCAAAGTGCCGTCCTCGACATTAGTACCGTGGACTATCGGGAACGCGACGTCGATATAATCAATAACATCCTTTGCAAAAGCCTTGTGCGGATATCTGACTATCAGCGTGCGGTCGCCGTCGCTGACGAGATTCACGCGCGTGCTCCCCGCGATAAGCGCATTGATATTTTTATAAGCCTCAATCTCGCCGATATGTTCGCCGACATACATCTCGTTGTTCTTTGTGATATAAATCGGGATAACATCGTATTTGTCTTTATCCACCGCGTGAATTGCCTGAATGGCAGAAATGACGGAAATCTCATGCTCAACGCTTCTGCCGCCGAACATGACTGCAAGCTTTATCTTCATAGGAATACCCCCATTAATAATTGTCGGGAAGGTCGTTTTCGAGCAGGACGATCTTCTTTTTATCCGTTCTTATCGCGCCGACCTTTGCGAGCGCATCGCCGAGCGCGGGAGACACAAATATGTGCGACTCGTCAAAGCCTGCCTCGACAAGACCTTTGTATATGCTCTTCGTCTGCCTCTCGCCGACGAGGGCAACATAGTCGCAGACTGCGGCGGCGTTTCTGCCGAATTCGCAGTTGTATTCCTCCTGCTTGTCGCCGAGTTCGACCATGCCGGGCGTGACGAGAATCTTCTCGCCCTCGAAGAAGCTCAGAGTTTCAAGCGCCGCTTTCGTGCCGCTCGGGTTTGAGTTATACGAGTCATCTATAAGCGTCATGCCGACGCGCTTTGAGAGCTCAAGGCGGTGCGGCACGGATTCAAGGCGGCGAACCTGCGGGCGCAGCTCGGCGAGCGAGATGCCCAGCTCATGCGAAACGGCTATCGCGCCGAGGATGTTCAAGCAGTTGTGGGTACCGATGAGCTTTGTCGTGAACTCCTCTTTTTCGCCGTCGGGCGTTGTGACCTCAAAAGTTGTGCCTTTATCTCCGACGCTGATAAGCTTCGCTTTATACTTGCTGTCGGAATTGAGTCCGTAGGTTATCGCGCCGTCGGGCGCTCTTTCGGCTATATATTCATTGTCGCCGTTCAAAAACAGCATGCCGTCCTTCGGCAGTGCATCGGCGAGCTCGAATTTCGTGTTGATAACATTCTGAAGAGACTTGAAGCTCTCGAGATGCTGAGGCCCTATCGAAGTTATTATGCCGTGCTTCGGGTGGACTATATCGCACAGCTCTTTGATATCCCCGACATATTTCGCGCCCATCTCACAGATGAATATTTCATGCGTCGCTCTGAGCGAGCCGCGCACGGTCTTGACGACGCCCATGGGAGTGTTGTAGCTCTCGGGGGTCATGAGGACATTGTATTTCGCCTTGAGAAGAGTGTTGAGATAGAACTTGACGCTCGTTTTGCCGTAGCTTCCGGTGACTCCGATAACAGTGAGATTCGGGCAGGCGGCGAGCATTTTTTTCGCGTCGTTCGTGTAATATCTGTTTATCGAAAGCTCGACGGGCTTATTAATAATATTGGCGAGGATTATAACAAACGGCGAAGCTGCTGCGACAAGGCCGACGACAAGCGCCGTTATACGCTCCGAAGCGAACACCGCGAGCAGGACGGTCATAGCAGCATAGAGCACTGCGACAGTAACGAGCATGCGCTTGACTCTGGGGGTATATTTCAGCGGCTTCTTCGCTTTCTTCGGCTTATAGAACAGGCACGCGAGCAAAATAAACACGGCACAGACTATCATGCCGGCATTCTTCCCGCAGATAACGCCTATAACCGCTCCGATAAGCGGCAGAGCGAGCGGCACTACCTTGCCGCGGTTCTTGAGCATCCAGTGCCACTGATCGTCGGCGCGGTATGAATTCAGCTGGAACATATGCATATAAAACAGCGTTGAGAGCACCGCGAACAGCCAGAACGCCGCAAAGATAAGCACCTCGGAAAATATCGTCATTTAAAAGATCAATCCTTTCACAAAAGCTGTCGTGTCGGTCAGTCTATCTCCATAAACGAGGCGAGCACCTTATTGAAGGTGAACTGCTGTTCAAGGAACGAATAGTGTCCGCAGTTCTTGAGGGTAACGAGTCCGGCGTCGGGCATGAGCTGCTCCATCAGTTTCGCGTCGCTCAGCGGCGTTGCGTCGTCGTTCTCGCCCCATACCAGCAAAACGGGCATCTTCATATTCGGCATATATTCCACGAGATCCTCGTTGACCGTGTTGACAAGCGTTTGGCGCATAACAGGCGTTGCGCTGTTATAATCGGCTGAACCGTGGCTGCGGCGGAACTCCTCGAGCGCGTCGGGGAACAGCGCCTTTACGGGCGCGGTTTCAAGAATCTTTCTGCCTATTTTATAGTTGCGCTGTCTTATCTTCTGCGCCGCCGTCTTTTTCGGCTTGACTCCCGCCGAGTCAACCAGAATGACCTTTTCGATCTCAAACGGCAAATCGCGGCTCGCCATTTTTATGATGACCCTGCCGCCGAACGAGTGACCGAGGAAAGTCACCTTCTTCGGCGCGAAAGGCTCAAGAAATTTCAGCACGAAATCGACATAATCATCGACGCGCCAGGGCTCTTTCGGCTCGTCGGACAGCCCGAAGCCGGGCATATCGGGCGCGACAACATGATATTTGCGCGCGAGCAGTTCGGACATATTCTCGAAAAGCTCTATGTTCGATCCCCAGCCGTGCAGCAGAACCACAAGCTCGCCCGAGCCTTTGTCCATGTAGTTTATTTTCAGCGAATCAACAGTTGTCTGCAACAAAAACACTCCTAAATAAGTCGTGACAGTATATGCCATTATAATCTTCTATATTATAGCACAGCAAAGCCGAAAATTCTATCATATTTTGAGGTTTATTTTGAGCCGCAAAGCAAAAGCACCGCCGCCTGCAGCAAGCCACAGGCGGCGGTGCTTTTATATAGGAGATTGCGGGGATCAATAATAAGTTATCTTAAATACAAAGGTCACATTACCGAACCCTCAAAATCCTTTTTCCCATCAGGAGTAATGACCACTACATTCTTTCCGCATGCCGTACCGTTATCATATGTAGCATCATATTCAAACACATAGTTGCCGTTTATTATCTGAATAATCGGCGCTGATGCACCAGTAGTGGGGTCAGCCATATTATTTTCAATATTTGTCGTCCACAACACATTGCCGACAAGATCGGTTTTCATTATTGCATCGGACTTGGTATAATTTGTGAGCAGGATTCCATCAGAAAGCTTTCTTATTCCGGTTTTCGGACCGACATACTTCGGTTCAATTGCATTTTCTCCATCCTTGGTGTTGATAATATACATTGACCCGTTAGCCACAAGATAGATATGATCTCTTGTATAATCGGCAACCGCGGTTGTTGTCTGGTCAAAATCCCTTGTCCAGATTTTGTTGAGATCCAGATCATAGCATGAAAGAGAGTAAGTTTTCAGCTCATGATTGAATATCTGAAGATAGAAATGTTTAAAATCGGCTGAAAAAGTAATGTTTCTTTCTTCAGGCCACTGAGAGTTCATATCGCTGATGCGTCCTCTGATAATAGCATCAAAAGAATATTTCCTGAAGTTGGCATTACTCTGATTTTCAAGTTCAACAACATACATCTGTCCCGGTAAATATGAAAAATCGTCCGAGCCATCTTCCATAGATGATATGTCTTTTATATTTATATTATCCCCGAAAATATATTTAGCTATGGATCTTATCTCTTCCATGGAATAAAGAGGTGCCATATCATATCCCAGCGCGAAGCAATATCTATTCACCTGGATAGTAGGAACCGTGTAGCTCTTGCCGTCAACATTATATGTATCAACACCCATATATTTGCCGTATACAACAACCTGATCGCCCTCAATAATGCGCGTAGTCTGCTGCTTTCCTTTTATGACAGCAAACATATTAGTCGGCACAAGCGTTTTTCTTTCATCATATGTCTTGTGCGCCCCATATTCAATAAGGAGTGTATACGAATCATTGTTGCTCTCTATAATTTTTGATACAACTCCCTGAAAATATATCTGCGAATTTTCATATATTGTGGGATATCTTTGAAGATTGTTGTATGCAGGATTAGCAAAGTAGTCCGTATCGAAATACTGCACAAGTAATTTTTCGATGTCGCTCAGGTCATCTGCGTCCTGAATTTTTATATTCATCAGCCCCAGATTATCATCCTTTTCGACAGACTTTGCTCTCATAGACGAGCCCAATGTTTTCTTTCCCGCATCGTCCTGCGCAGTATCGCTTTTACACGCCGGTAAAAAAATAACCATGGTCAGAGCCAAAATCAAACAAATCAGTTTTTTCAAAGCCATCTCTCCTCTTAACTTATATTTTCAGTCACATCCGCAACTGTTTTCACCGAGAATTTATCCTCAAAACTTGTACCGTACTATTTTTATCAATCTTATGTGTCTATGTGGAACTAAATCGTATTTCGAGAGCATTATATACCAATATGGTATATATGTCAACTGATTTAGTCCGATAAAATACAATTAATATATATTTTTTTCAGGAGCTTTCTATATATATGGTATATTCAAGAATACGGGATCTTCGGGAGGACAGGGATCTCAAGCAGCAGGATCTCGCAGATTATCTCAACTGTTCACAGGTGTGCTACTCCCGCTACGAAAACGGGCAGCGTGACATTCCGCTTGAGACAATTTCAAAAATCGCCGACTTCTATAATGTATCCGTCGACTATCTCCTGAACCGCACCGACTGCCCCGATATGATAAGTGACTAACCGCAGGAATCATTTTTTGATTTCCGCGGTTATTTGTTATCGTCAAAATCGATAAAATTTTATAAATAAAATTGACTTAACTGTGCATTTCTGATACCATTTAATATGATATCAAACCAAAGACGGAAAAGGAGAAGAACATATGATAACAGGGAAAAACATTGTGCTCACGGGCGCGAACAGCGGCATTGAAACTCACAGGACTTGAAACCGCCCACGCGCTCTGCGAGAACGGATGCAAGGTCACGATAGTTGAAATGGCGAATGAAGTTGCCCCCGGCACATGGATGCAGCACAAGGACGATATCCTACCGAAGCTCAGGAGTGCCGGAGCGAAGATAAAGACCGGTGAAAAGCTCTGCGAAGTCTACACCGACAGGATAGTTACCGAGAATGTCAAGACGAAGCAGAAAACCGACATTCCCTGCGACAGAGTGGTGCTGTCGCTAGGTTCGAGACCCGACGCATCGGTGGTTGAAGAGCTCAAGAAGTGCGGCTTCTCCCCGATAGTCATTGGTGACGCGAACAGGGTCGGCAAAATCGCTGACGCGACAAAAGCGGCATACAAGGCTGCGATATCAATAAAATAATCGAGACGGTCGGGGAATTTTCTCCGGCCGTTTTATTTGACAGACGTATTTTCTATATGATACAATTATTTCAGCGCAAAGGAGGCGATCGGGCTGAAGTATATAATCGAGACTATCCGCGGCGCATGGATGCTGCTCGGATTTACGGTCGGAGGATTGTTAGTAGGGCTACTGCTCACGATGTCGGTTTTCAGAGATATCATTGAGTCGATTTTTATTGACGGGCTGACGGAGAAAGAGTATCTTGACTACCTGCGGCGGACCGAGCGCAGAAAATATTCCGCGCGCAAAATGGTGCGCATGTACAAAGAGCGTCCGCGCAAATTCAGTTCGAGCATCATAACATATCGCACAGTAAGCTTTGTGTTTCTGGCGATTCACCTGATTCTCACCGCCGCTATAATAATCTGCACCTTTCTGCCGATACATTTCGGGGCGCGGCAGGCATTCGGTCTGATGGCGGCAAATCTGATTATAGGCGGAATACTCGAAACTTTATATAGGCGGCTGTCAGGCCAAACCGCCGCCGGAGACAAACGCATCGGCGGAAGATCGGCGAGTTATACGAAAAATCTGTTCAAATAATTAATCAAAGCTATAATAAACAAAGCGGTCGAAACAAATCGACCGCTTTTACTTTTCGCAAATATAAAAAAGACTCATCAAAAGATGAGTCTTAAGAAAGGTGCAAATTGTGTTACGCACCCTGAAAACTGAACAAAGGAAGTAAGTAAGATGAACGAAAGGAAACAAAGTCAAGCCCTCGACCTATTAGTACTGCCAAGCTAAACGCGTCACCGCGCTTACACATGCAGCCTATCAACCTCTTAGTCCATGAGG
>JBNMIN010000080.1:0-9664 GCA_050873305.1 Oscillospiraceae bacterium | reverse complement strand
TTACAGAGGAATAACAATAGTCGTCGATGTCGATAAAACGCCCGAATGTCTCTCATATGTCCTGGGCGATGTGAATGTTGATCCGAAGCAGCTGATGAGCCGCTTCTATGCCGGCGGCAGGGGATATATATCCCGCTCCGACCCGGCTATCGATCATATCTTTTCCGAGCTTTACAGCGGCGTTCCCGAGAATATCCGCAAGGGCTATTTCAAGGTCAAGATACTTGAATTGTTCCTGTTTCTCAGCGCTATCGACCTTGAAAACGATACCGGCAAGGACGACTTCGTTTCGAGACCGCAGGTAACTCTCGCCAAAAGCGTCTGCGGCTATCTCACCGAGCATATGGACAGCCATGTGACTCTCGATACCCTCTGCGGGCTGTTCCACGCCTCCGGCACGAGTATAAAGAACAGCTTCCGTTCGGTTTACGGCGAGTCGATATATTCATATATCCGCACCCTCAAAATGCAGTCTGCGGCGCATATGCTGAAGACTACTGACAAGAGTGTGCTCGAGGTCGCGGGAGCGTTCGGCTATAACAACGGCTCGAAGTTCGCCAAGGCGTTCCGCGATGTCTGCGGCGTCTCGCCGAATGAATACCGCCAGTCGGCGGACAAATAAGTGTGCCCGAACGGAGTCGAAAAACAGACGCCGTTGTGATATGATATAAAAAAGAGTGATGCCGCAAGGCATTTACTTTTTAGACTGCGGTTAGCAACCGCTAACCAAAAGGAGCTGAATTATGAGCGTAGTGATAGTCGGCGGCAACGAGTGTATGGTCAGACGGTATGAGGATCTTTGCCGTGAATATTCGTGCAAGGCAAAGGTGTTTGCAAAGCCCGACAGGGGAATGCAGAATTTCGGCAATCCCGATCTTCTCGTGCTGTTTACCGGGACTATGTCTCACAAGATGCTGTCGATAGCCATGGGGCAGGCAAAAAAGAAAAATATCCCCGTGGCGCACAGCGCGACAAGCTCTGTTTCCGCGCTGAAAAATATACTTGATATCCACGCGAAAGGGGAGAAATAAAATGTCCGAAGATCTTGTGATATCACAGTGTTCGCCGACCATGGCGGGACTCAAAACCGGCAATCTTTTTACATGCCCGATGGAGGATAAAAAGACGCTCAACGAGAGCATACGCCGCATGAACATGAAGCTCGTCCCGCGCGGGGTGCGCCTGCTCCCGGTAAAATATCTCGAAAAGCGCGTGCTGATATATATGTATCGCCCCGACAGGCTCAGAGCCGATCTGAAAGACTCGCAGGCGCTCTCCATTCTCTCCGAAAAGGCTTATCCTATCGACAACGCGGACAAATGCGTCGCCGAGCTCGTCAGAAGAGTCAATTCTCAGGAGACCTTCCCGCATGAAATCGGGCTGTTTCTCGGCTACCCGTCCGAGGATGTCAACGGCTTTATAAAATACGGCGCGGACAAGGCGAAATGCGTCGGCACATGGAGAGTCTACGGCGACGAAGAGGCGGCGAAGAAGAAATTCGCGCTCTATAAAAAGTGCACGAGAGTGTATAAGGACGCTTACCGCAGGCATAATTCGTTTGAAAGGCTCGTCGTAAACGGCGCGCGCTGACAATAAATCAAAATTCTGAAAGGCAGGTAAATTATTATGAGCAAAATAGCTGTTGTATATTGGAGCGGAACAGGCAACACGGAGTCCATGGCGGATGCCGTTGCCCAGGGCGCAAAAGATAAGGGCGCGGAGGTGAAGCTCTTTACTCCCGATTCGTTCAACTCTTCCATGGTCGATGAGTTCGACGCCATCGCTTTCGGCTGCCCCGCAATGGGTGCGGAGGAGCTTGAAGAAAGCGAGTTCGAGCCGATGTTCTCCGATTGCGAGAGCAAGCTCGGCGGCAAGAAAATCGCCCTCTTCGGCTCTTACGGCTGGGGCGATGGCGAGTGGATGAGAACATGGGAGGACACTTGCCGCGGCGACGGCGCGTCGGTCGTCTCCGAGCCGGTTATCTGCAACGAAGCTCCCGACGATTCCGCCCTTGATGAGTGCAAAGCTCTCGGCGCCGCGCTCGTATAAGACATAGCTCTCTTCATAGATTTGCTTCCATAGACAAACCGCGTCTGCTCTTAAAGGCAGGCGCGGCTTGCTTTTTTTATTCTGCGTTGTCTTTTTGTTCAAACCGTTTGCGGATGAATTTCACGAACTGCTTTTCGCTGTCCGAGAGTGTGTCGCTGTATTCGAGCCCGAAAACATACGATATGCTCGGCTCAAGCTCGCGCAGAACGAGTGCGTTGTTGAGCTGTTTTATGCCTATCGCGCGATCCTGTATGAGTATGTTCATGTCATACAGAAGCAGGGCGGAGACTCCCGACGAGTTCCCCTGATAGAATATGTTCGGGCGGATGCCCTCTTTTCTGAACATATAGTCGAGGTTCTTGTAGACTATGTTTCCGTCCTCGGGCACTATGAGCTGCGCGCCGTCGAGACAGTGCAGCGGGATTCTGCTCATAGACGCGAGCGGGTGATCCTTTGACATTATCGCGGCGAGCCTGCTCTCGCCCGCGCGGATGAAATTCTGCGGTATCTGCTCCCAGCTCGAATAGGCGTTGGTTATGACGTTGAGCCTGTCGGCTGAAAACTCGGAATAAAGCTCTTTGAGCGAGCCTTCGACTATATTTACGGATATCTGCGGATACGCACGCTGAAAATCCATGAGGCTGTCTATTATATAGTAGAGCTCGGGATAGTGTACTATTCCGACCTTTATCTTTTCGCCCTTGTGCTTTTCGTATTGATAGATATCGTTCATCGCGTCGCGCACATTCTGGACTATCTTCTTCGCGTGGGGGAGGTATATCGCGCCGTATTCCGAAAGCTTCATCTCGCGTGTGGTGCGGGTGAAGAGCAGATGCCCCAACTCGTCCTCCATCGATTGAATGTGCCGCGAGAGAGTGGATTGCGAGATGTGCAGCTCTCTCGCCGCCGCGCTGAACTTGCCCGTCTCGGCGAGAACGACGAATTCGCGGATATATGCAATGTCCATAATTATCACCCCTACCACGATTATATATGCAAAACCTGCATAAGTCAACCGTATCTTGCAACAATGAAATAACTGAACTTCGCCCGAACTATGATATTATTGTATCGATAAATGAGTAGCGTTATCCGCCGCCCGAAGAATATGTGAAGGAGAGTGTCTTATGCAGGAAGAAGCGTTGAAAAATTATATGCTCAACGAGTATGACTATCTGCCCAAGGAGTATCATGTCGATGACCCCGAAAAGCTGGAGCTCATACGCAAGCTCGCCCTTATCGTGACCGACAGGCGCGATATCTCGAAGATCGAGGATTTTGAGGATAACGATCCCGAAATCTGGTGCTTCGACAAGATCATGAACAAAGAAGAGCTCAGATTCATGCTCTCGTTCGAGAAGAAGAGAGTCAAGAAGTACACCGCCGAAAAGCTCGCCGAGAAAAACGGAATCTCCGTTGAAAAGGCTCGTCAGCTTGCCGACGGACTCTGTGAGACCGGTATTCTCGAATTTGACCGCGAAAACAAGAAGAAAGAGAAGCAGTATTTTATCCCGAAGTTCGTTGTCGGCTCGGGCGAATACATGATGATGAACGGCAAGCTGCTCGAAAAATGTCCCGAGATAGCGACGCTTTTCAATATGACCGCCCAGGCATGCGGCCCCGTCGCGTCCGTCGTGCCTCCCGGAGGCGGCGGAATGGGTATGCATGTTATCCCCGTCGAGTCCGCTATCCCTGCGGAGAGCAAGTCCGTCTCGCTCGAGCATCTGACCCATTGGCTCAAGAAATATGACAAATACGCCGTTGATGTCTGCGCCTGCCGCCGTCAGCAGCGCATCCGCCACGAGGGTACGGGCGATATCGAAGGCTATTTCTGCATCGCGCTCGGCGATATGGCTGAATACTGCGTCGAGACAAAGAAGGACGCGCACTATATTACATATGACGAGTGCATTGAAATTCTCAAGCGCGCCGAGGAAAAGGGCTTCGTCCATCAGATAACGAACCTTGACGGCGAGGATAAGATTGTCGGTATCTGCAACTGCCCGCCCGGCGTCTGCAACGCAATCAGAACATCTCAGCTCTATAATACCCCGAACCTCTCCGCCTCCGCTTACAGAGCGCATGTCTCGCCCGAGAAGTGCGTCGCCTGCGGCAAGTGCGTTGAAGTATGTCCCGTCGGAGCCGCTAAGCTCGGCCAGAAGCTCTGCCGCAAGGACGGCAGCCATATCGAATATCCGAAGGCTGAGCTGCCCGATCTTGTCAAGTGGAGCCGCGAGAAGTGGAACTTCAATTACAGAGACGATGCAAAGATAAACTGCTACGAGACCGGAACCGCGCCCTGCAAAACCGCATGTCCCGCGCATCTCGCAGTTCAGGGCTATGTCCGCATGGCGGCAGAGGGTCGCTATCTCGATGCCCTCAAGCTCATAAAGCAGGATAACCCGCTGCCCGCAGTCTGCGGCGCGATATGCAACCGCCGCTGCGAGGACAGATGCACCAGAGGTCTTGTCGATCAGCCCGTCGCTATCGATGAGATAAAGAAGTTTATCGCCGCTCAGGAGCTCAAGGCGGAGAACAGATATATCCCCGTCTGCACCAACGACGAGGGCAAGCAGTGGGATGACTACAAGATAGCCGTTATCGGCGCGGGTCCTGCGGGACTCAGCGCGGCGTATTATCTGCGCACAAAGGGCTATCCCGTGACTATATTTGAAAAAGAGAACGCGCCCGGCGGTATGCTCAGATACGGTATCCCGTCCTTCCGCCTTGAAAAGGATGTCATTGACGCCGAGATAGAGGTCATAAAAGATATGGGCGCCGAGATAAAGTGCGGCGTTGAAGTGGGAAAGGATGTCACCCTCGACGAACTGCGCGCGCAGGGCTACAAGGCGTTCTTCGTCGCAATAGGTCTCCAGGGCGGACGCAAAGTCAATGTCCACGGTGAGGATGCCCAGGGCGTTGAGACCGGCGTCGACTTCCTCAGAAGAATTAATCTTGACGAGACGCAGAAAATCAGCGGCAAGACCGTTGTTATCGGCGGCGGCAACGTTGCGATAGATGTCGCGAGAAGCGCACTTCGCGCGGGAGCCGAGAATGTCTCGATGTTCTGCCTCGAGGGTGCAAAAGAGATGCCCGCCGCTCCCGACGAGGTCGAGGAGGCAAAGCACGAGGGAATCGCAGTCAGCAACGGCTGGGGTCCCAAGGAGATACTCACGGAGAACGGCAAGGTCACAGGCATCGTGTTCAAGAAGTGCCTGAGCGTCTTCGATGAGAATCACCGCTTCGCTCCGAAGTATGATGAGAACGATACAATTACCGTCGAGTGCGACAATGTCCTGACGGCGGTTGGTCAGTGCGCTCAGTGGGGCGGACTGCTTGAAGGCAGCGCAGTTGTCCTGCGCGGCAACGGCACAGCCGAGGCGGATAAAGTCACCCTCCAGACCGCACAGCCCGACATCTTCGTCGGCGGCGATATTTATCACGGCGCAAGATTTGCCATTGACGCTATCGCCGAGGGCAAAGAGGCAATGGTCAGCATCAACCGCTTTGTCCATGAGGGTCAGAGCATGACAATAGGCCGCGACCTGCGCGAGTTCATCGAGCTTGACCGCGACGATATAACCATCGAGAGCTTTGATAACGCCAAGCGCCAGGTGCCCGGCTCGAAGAGCGGCGACGCCGTCAAGAGCTTCCATGATATGCGCCTGCCGTTTACCGAGGAGCAGGTCAAGGCCGAGGCGAACCGCTGCCTCAAGTGCGGTGCGACTGTCGTTGACACAAACCGCTGCATCGGCTGCGGACTCTGCACAATCCGCTGCGAGTTTGACGCGATAAAGCTCTCAAGAGATCTTCCGCAGAACACAAGAATGTATACCGCCGAAGAGGGTATCTTCAAAGCCCTTCTGCCGTATATGGTCAAGCGCAAGATAAAGATGAAGTTTGTCAAAAACAAATGATCTGAGGTCATGTTATGCACGAGCTTGGAATAGTTACATATGTTGCCGATGCCGTCGAGAAGATAGCTGAGGAACAGCAGATAAAGAATATCAAAACAGTCACGCTCGAAATAGGCGAGGTATCCGGTATCGTGCCGGAATACCTTGTCGACTGCTGGAATTATTTCAGAAAGCGCTATCCCGCGCTCAAAAATGCAGAGCTTGACTATGAAATTCTCGAAGCGGCAACATACTGCGAGGACTGCAAAAAACAGTACCCGACCGTGCAGTACGGCAGAATATGCCCGCATTGCCAAAGCGAGCGGACATACCTTGTCTGCGGCAGGGAGTGCAATATAAAAGAATTGGCAGTCATCGAAGAATAAACCCGACGGGCAGACCGAAAAAAACGGTCTGCCCGTTTTGCATATCGTTTTAGGACAAACAATTACTTTTAAAACGCAAAATTGAATGAATGAGTTAGTTCGTACCGCTAAAAATGCGGTTCATACCAAGACTATAGACAAGAAAAATAAACGTGCTATTATATACTTGAAAGAATTTCCGACGGCGGTATAAAGCGCACAAAATCAACACCGCCATAGGCTCCCCTGCAGGGGAGCCGGATTGGCGAAGCCAAGACTGAGGGGTTAGCCCGCAAAATTTGCACGATTTTATTGATATGCTCTCGTAGGGTGCGGCGACCTCGACGCACCGCTGCCGCGATAGCGGCATAAAATCTTCACAAAGATTTATCCTACCGACCGTAGGGGCGAACTTCGTTCGCCTGCCTTTGAGGTCTGTATATGGCGCGAAGCCGAGCTTGAATGGTTGCTGCACTTATATCAAAACATCGTGACGCTCGCGCGTCAAAGGGTCGTCGAGGTCGCCGACCCCTACAAACCGACCCTCGCACCGAAAGCAGAAATCAACACCGCCATAGGCTCCACTGCAGGGGAGCTGGATTGGCGAAGCCAAGACTGAGGGGTTAGTCGCGAAATCCGCACAAAATTCATTGACCCGCATCCGTAGGGACAGCCCTTGCGGCTGTCCGATATCGGCGAAGCCGATACAAAGTTTCAGCAGACCTGTGCGGACGGGGGCGAGCCCCGTCCCTACGACCCGAATTGAATCGGCATGGTACGGTGACAAAAAATACACCCCCACACCCAAGGTATCAAACGGCAATGCCGTGAGAATACAAAAATAAAATGGAGGCAATAAAACATGAAAGCAAAACGAAAAAATATTTTCAAGTCGCTTTTGGCTCTGACCCTTGCACTCATCATGGTGCTCGGCGCAGCACCCTTGAGCGAGCTTGCCGGCGTTGATTTCGCGAGCCTTTTCGCGCCCAAAGCCGAGGCGGCAACATATGATATATACACTTATAAGGTCGGTACGGACGGCAAAATTACCATTACCGACTGTGACGAATCGGCAAATGGCGCAATAACAATACCGTCTGAAATTGACGGAAAGCCGGTCACAAGCATCGGAGATGATGCTTTCTCCCATTGCACCGGCCTCACAAGCATAACAATCCCCAACAGCGTAACAAGCATCGGAGACGGGGCTTTCTGGGATTGCACCCGCCTCACAAGCATAACAATTCCCAACAGCGTAACAAGCATCGGAGGCTCGGCTTTCGAATATTGCACCGGCCTCACAAGTATAACCATCCCCAACAGCGTAACAAGCATCGGACGCTATGCTTTCGACGGTTGCACCGGCCTCACAAGCATTAATGTTGCAAGTGGAAATAATTATTATTCCGACAATAACGGTGTTCTGTTTAACAAGAAAAAGGCCGAATTAATAAGATATCCCGAAGGAAAATCTCAGACTTCATATACGATCCCCAACAGCGTAACAAGCATCGGAAACTATGCTTTCTACGGTTGCACCGGTCTCACAAGCATAACAATCCCCAACAGCGTAACAAGCATCGGAGACGGGGCTTTCTGCGGTTGCACCGGCCTCACAAGCATAACCATTCCCAACAGCGTAACAAGCATCGGAAGCTATGCTTTCGATGCTTGCACCGGCCTCACAAGCATAACGATCCCCAACAGCGTAACAAGCATAGAAGACAGTGCTTTCTACGAATGCACCGGCCTCACAAGTATAACCATCCCCAACAGCGTAACAAGCATCGACGACTCGGCTTTCTGCCGTTGCACCGGCCTCAAAGACGTCTACTACACCGGCTCAAAAGATGAGTGGAAAGCTATAAGTATTGGCAGATACAACGACCGTCTCCTCGACGCTACTATCCACTATAACTGGATTGATGACTCTGTCCTCTCCCTCAATCGCAGCGAGATGACCGTGAGCAACAATGTCTGCCCGTATCTCTACGCGAGCATCAGAAATAACTCGGGATATGAAAAATCCGACCTCGTCTGGACTTCTTCAAACCCGAATGTCGCGGTCGTGGACAGAACCTCCGGCGTCGTCAATCCTGCGGGCGTGGGCGATACCGTTATAACGGTTTCAACCTCGGACAAAAAGTATTCCGCCTCCTGCAAGCTCACGGTGCAGTCGGCGTTCTGCATAACCTCGCCCGATTCGTCCGTCACCTCGATGAAAAGCGGCGACACCTCAAAATTTATTATATATCTCTATGACTGCAACGGAGATCAGCTGCCGATAGGCAGCTCCACCTGCAAGATTTCCGGCACTGCCGCCTACGATGTTGTTTCGAGGAAGAACAACGAGAAGTCGATAGAGCTTGAGATAAAGGCGAAAAGCAGCGGTCAGATAGATATCTCTCTGAGCAGCGAAGACCCCGATACATATAACGAGTTCAGAATAAATGTCTATCCCGAGAGCGTCGACTACCTTGCCGATTCCGTTCCCGTCTCAAACAAGAAAATGGGTACTAACTTTAATCGCTCCGACCTGACGGTTGAAAACTTCAGATATGTTTACGACGAGAGCATCGACAAATATAAGGTCACAATGAATATCTATAACTCCTCGGGTACAGCTGCGGCGCTTGTTGCGCACAAAGCCAACGGAGATATATACGACTCGCAGATAATAACCAAGCACACGAATTTCCCGACCGATTGGGGCAGCTTCTTCGGCATCCTCGGCAAAGGCTTCTGCCAGGGAATGACGGGCGATCTCTATACCTACAGGTCTTCTCTCAACTCGACATTGACCGAAGCGTCAATAGAAGTCCCGGCGGACGGATATATCACTATTTCAAACGATATATACTCCTGCAATATGACCATGGCTTATAATGTCGTCGGCATATGCACCGATGCGGTTTTGGGATATTTAAAGAGCAGCAAGGCTATTGACGATGTCAGCAACGAGGAGTCCGACGAAATCGCCAAGACCGTCACTCAAGCTATTCTGAAATCCATACCGGACAAAGACAAGTTCCTCAAGGATATAATGGAAAAGCTCGGAACCGGAATCAACAAAAAGCTGACCCCGCAGATAGTTTGCAGCAACGCTAAGTTTGCCCATGAAATGCTTGAGCGCATGTGCAGCGAGGCAGGCGAGGACTTTGCAGACCTTTTCGTCGATGCTGTGTGGTCTGTGCTCAAGAGCAATGTAAAAAGTGCAATTAAAAATATTGCGATAGCTAAACTTATAGAATCCGAAATAGTGGACAGCACTCTTCCGAGCAACCTTAAAGTAGCCGGTGTTTTCTTCAAACTCGGCTCCGGCTGCGATCTCTGCAATCAGATAGTATACTCAAC
>JBNMIN010000079.1:0-9755 GCA_050873305.1 Oscillospiraceae bacterium | reverse complement strand
GTCATGAGTCTCACCGTCTCGCAGTATGTCGAGTTCGCGGTCGACGCGGTGTTCGGGCTTGTTATCAGCGCGGTGCTGATAACCTCGGCAGTGAAGCTCGCGAAAAAATCGGGCGCGGTGATGCTCGACTTTGTCGGCAGCGGCAAACGCGAAGAGATATCGGAGATATTCGGCTCCCTCGGCGTTGCGGTCGATTATATCACATACCGCCGCACGGGGACGGACATTGAAGCGTTCGCAAAGCCCAAATTCCCGAAAAATACAGACGAAAATGAAACAACACAAAAACTTGTCAGCGCCTGCAGAGAAAAAGGCGTGACGCTGCACATATTGAAAATCTGAAGAGTCATGAAAGGAGCAAAAATGAAAGAGAAAAAGAAGAAAGACCCGAAGAAGAAAAAGAGAGCGCTGATCATCACAGGCTCGATCCTCGGCGTTTTCGCGCTGTTTGTTATTACAGTCGTTATGATAACGATTATCGGCGACAAGGCGAACATCAAGCGCGCCGAGAGCTATGACCCGGTAGTCATTGAGAATCAGCTCGTGCCAGAAAAGGACGAGAACGGCTACTGGACGTTCACGACCGACCGCGATCTCAAGGTCATGCAGCTGACCGACATACATATCGGCGGCGGCTGGCTCTCGCTCAAGAAGGATTCGCAGGCGATAAACGCAGTCGCCACGATGATCCAGGCAGAGAAGCCCGACCTCGTTATTATCACGGGCGACATGGCGTTCCCCGTTTTCTTCAAGGCGGCGACATTCAACAACAAGCTGCCCGCCAAAGAAATAGCGGCTCTCATGGAGCATCTCGGAGTCTACTGGACGGTCGCCTTCGGCAACCACGACACCGAGGCTTACAGCTACTATTCCCGCGAGCAGATTTCGGACTTCTACGGCAACTCCGGCTTCAAATACTGCCTGTTCCAGAAGGGTCCCGACGATGTTGACGGCTACGGCAACCAGGTCATAAACGTCAAGAACTCCAAGGGCATCCTCACCCAGTCGCTCTACATATTTGACAGCCACTCTTACACCGACGGCGACTTCCTCGGCATGATGTGGAAATACGACAACATCCACGAGAACCAGGTTCAGTGGTACAGGGACAACGTAAATCTCATGAACAAGCAGAACAACGAGCGCCTCCAGGAGCTGGGACTGCCCGAGAATTCGGACGTCAAGTCCCTCGCGTTCTTCCACATTCCGCTGACCGAGCAGCGCGACGCATGGTATGAATACATGGCGAACGGCTTCAAGGACACGGAGAACGTCAAGTATGTCTATGGCAAAGCCGGTGAGGGCAAGAAGATAATCTACTGCGGCATGGGCGAAGACGATCTGTTCGAGACGATGCAGGAGCTCGGCTCGACAAAGGGACTCTTCTTCGGTCACGACCACGACAACAACTTCTCGATTTATTACAAGGGCATCCGCATGACCTACGGATACAGCATCGACTACCTCGCCTATTCGGGAATCAACAAGCGCGGTTCCCAGCGCGGCTGCACGATAATCACCGTCTCGCCCGACGGCACTTTCGACTGCAAGGCGGAGAACTACTATCAGAAGAAGTATCAGAGCCAGTACGAAAAAGAGCAGGTCACGATGCAGGATGTCACCGAGGCTTCAACTCATCTTTAATGTGAATAAAGATTAATAGAGCGTTATAAAGCGAAAACCTACTCGAGGGAACTCGGGTAGGTTTTTTGCGTTGCAGCGAAGAGTGTAAAACAGCTATCGGTTTGTAAATTTGAATTTCAGGTGTAGATACCGATGGTAGGCGACTGTAGCAATATTACAAATCAGTATAATTTGCAGGACGGATATCCTCCGTCCGCGAAATCTGCATGATTTTATTGGCATGCATTTGTAGGGTGCGGCGACCCCGACGCACCGCTGCCGCGTGAGCGGCATGAAATCTTCGGAAAAGTTTGTTTTGCATACCGTAGGGGCGAACTTCGTTCGCCTTTCAAAAATCCGCACAAATTTTAGACCGCGTACTTCATAGGGACAGTCCTTGCGTCTGTCCGTTATCGGCGAAGCCGATACAAAGCCTCAATTAATGATAATTTATAATGATAATTTACCCTTTGCCTTCGCGTCCTACCACAATCGAATATTTTATACTACCCGCGTTTCGGCATTTTCTTTTTATTTGAAAAAGAAAACGCCTGCAAAAGAAAAACAAAACAGGGGAAAATCCCCCTGTACCCCCGGCAACGCCGCGCCGCAGTACCAAGCTTGCGACCCTCAGTCGGCAGCTCGGCACATTCGCGCGCAAACGCACCGGAGCTTGAACGAGTGCGCGCTCGTGCGTCTTGCTTCGCAAGCCGTTCCCTCACCTATCCCAGCTGGTTTCTACCACTGCGGCACGGCTATTGAAAGCTTGATTATAAAAATTAGTTGAGTCGCTTGCTTTTACTTTGCGAAAGCTAGGGAAACGGGTTTGCTTTCATCTGTTTAAATCTATTGAAAGCATCGCCGCTGGCGGACAGCCGCAAGGGCTGTCCCTACAAACGGTCGGCAATAGACAGTTCGAGAATTTTGTGCCGCTCACGCGGCAGCGGTGTGTCGAGGTCGCCACACCCTACAAATACGCATCAACAAAATCAACCTGCCCAAAGCTTATATCGGGCAGGTTGGTTGTCTTTTTATTCTCCGTGCGTCGGATGGTTTGATTTTTAATATCCGAGGTTCATATCAACCTCGTTGATGATATCCTCCCCTGCTATATATCGGCGGAGATTTTCGAGACAGATGTCCCATACTTTCTTTTCTGTCGCCGGGTCGTGACCGAAGCCGCGCCCGGAGATGTGCGGGGTTATCAGAACATTCGGCATTTTCCACAGCGGGGAATCCGCCGCGAGCGGCTCTTTTTCGAGCACATCGAGAATCGCGCTCGCGATGCGCCGCTCTTCGAGCGCGCGGATGAGTGCGTCTGTGTCAATAAGGCTCCCGCGCCCGACGTTTATAAACAGCGCGTCGCTCTTCATCAGGCAGAGGCGGTCATAATTTAATATACGCCCCGTCTCTTTTGTGTTCGGCAGGCAGCCGATAACCAAATCCGCACGCGGCAGGAGAAAGTCTATATCGGACAGCGTATGCATCTCATCGAAATATTGCGCGGGCGCGCCCGTTCTGCGGATGCCGATATTTTTTGTTCCAAACGCCGAGAGCCGCTTCGCGATATTCGAGCCGATGTCGCCCGTGCCTAAAATGAGAGCCGTTTTGCCTTCGATCGTCCGCTCGGCTCCGGCATCGCGCCAGATGCACGCCTTCTGATTTTCGATATATTCCGGGAAACGCCTGTAGATGCAGAGAATCGCGCCGATAACATATTCGGCGATGACCGAGCCGAACGCGCCGGACGCATTCGCTATTTTTATTCCCTGCGGAAAGCCGCCGCGCGTGTATATATCCGTGCCCGCCCAGGTCATCTGGACGAATTTCAGATTCTTCGCCTCTCTTATTCTTTCCGTGCGCGGCTCGCCGATAACCACTTCGGCATTGCCTATGTCACTCTTTCTGTCTTTAAATAAAAATACACAGCTGTTTTTGAATTCTTCGAGCCGCAGCTTTATCTCATCGCTGCACGGCGCCGTTATCAGAACCTCTGTCATGCAATCACCTCAACACAGATTTATGCCCGCGGGCAAAAGATATCCCCCCGCATGAGCGGAGGGAATTTGCATTTAGTCGCCGAGGCTCTTGAGCGCATCTGCCAGACGGGTCAGATCGTCTTTGTCGAAGAAATCTATCTCGAGCACTCCGCTCTCCTTGCCGGGCTTCGTGCCGACCTTGACTTTTCTTCCGAGGAAGTCGGTCAGAGCGAGTTCAACCTCGTCATAGTAGCTCGCGCGGCGAGCGGCGGGCTTCTCCGCCTTGGGCTCTTTATTTCTCTTTTTGACTAATTTTTCAACATCGCGGACGGTCAGTCCTTTTTCTATAATCAAATCCGCCGTCTCGATGATATCCTGCTCATCTTTAAAGCCGAGCAGGGCGCGTGCGTGACCGGGCGAGAGCTTACCGTCCGAAACGAGCGCAATGACGCTGTCCGGGAGCTTGAGAAGTCTCAGCGCGTTAGCCACTGCGGGACGGGACTTGCCGACACGCTCCGCCGCCTCGTCCTGAGTCAGCGAGAGGGTGTCCATGAGCGCCTTTATGCCCTGCGCCTCTTCAATCGCGTTGAGGTCCTCGCGCTGGAGGTTTTCTATAAGAGCGAGAGCCATCGCCTCGTCGTCGCTGAGTTCTTTTATAACAACGGGGACTTCGGTCAGACCCGCCATGCGCGATGCGCGCCAGCGGCGTTCGCCCGCGACGAGCTGATAGCTGCCGTCAGGCATCGGGCGCACGAGAAGCGGCTGAATGACGCCGTGCTTTGCTATGCTGTCCGCAAGCTCGGCGAGTGCGTCCTCGTCAAATATTTTTCTCGGCTGGTCGCGGTTGGGCTCGATATCCATTATCTTGAGCTTGACCGCGCTGGTCGAGGCTATTTCTTCAATGGAGTTGTCGGCAAACAGAGCGTCAAGCCCGCGGCCGAGTCCGCCTTTTTTTGCTGCCATTTATATTTCCCCTTTCGCTCAGTTGCTTTTCTTTCCGTTCATTCTCAGGAACTCGTCCGCAAAGTCGTTATATGCGCTTGTTCCCTTTGAGCTTCTGTCATAGTACATGACCGGCTGACCGAAGCTCGGAGCCTCGGAGAGTCTGACATTTCGCGGAATGACCGAGGAATAGACCTTTCTGGGGAAGAAGCGTTTGACCTCGTCAACGACCTGCTGGGTGAGATTGAGTCTGCCGTCGTACATCGTGAGCAGAACTCCCTCGATCTCGATCATCGGATTATAGAGACGCTTGACCTGTCTGACGGTAGACATAAGCTGCGACAGACCTTCGAGCGCGTAGTACTCGCACTGGATAGGCACCATGACGGTGTCCGAAGCGCACAGGGCGTTGAGGGTTATGAGTCCGAGCGAGGGCGGGCAGTCAAAGAAGATAAAATCAAAATCCGCCTTGACAGGTGCGAGTGCGGTCTTTAGTCTGCTCTCGCGGCGATCCATATCCACGAGCTCAAGCTCCGCGCCGGCGAGCGCCATGTTCGACGGCAGAACCCAGACGTTCTCATACTCGCTCTCGAGGATAACATCCTTTGCGGGGACGGAGTTTATCATCACATCATATGCCGACTGCTCAAGCGCGCGCTTGTTGATGCCGAGTCCGCTCGTCGCGTTGCCCTGCGGGTCGATGTCCGCGAGGAGGACTTTATATCCCTTGTCGCCGACTGCCGCCGCGAGGTTGACCGCCGAGGTCGTCTTGCCGACGCCGCCTTTCTGGTTGACTATTGCAATTACCTTTCCCAATCCGAAGTCTCCTTTGCCTTTTTCGGCCAAAAATACTGCAAAAATTATACCATAACGCTTTGAAAAGGTCAATCAGAATATCGGACACCGATGTTTCACGTGAAACATTGAAACGACAAAGCGGCAGACTTTCAAAAAGAAGTCTGCCGCCCTGCCGTGATGTGGGGTGTGAAAGAGAAAGATATGGTAATGGGGGATTGTCAGATTTATATGTCAGCCTGCGTTGCGGCAGGCGAACTCTTTCGGTATGCGCACCGTGAACTCGATGCTGTCCTGCGTCTCGGTGCGCAGGGACTCCGCCCTGATGCCCGCTTCGCGCATTGTATCTACAGCGTGGTTTATCGTGTTGACAAAGATGCGGACATCTTTAAAAAGCTTTATGACGCGCGGCTTATGCGCAGTCTCGTCATCGAGAATCGCGTTGACGAGCTTTTCGGTCTGCGCCACATTCAGCGAACGCTTTATGACTGTATCTGTCGCGGCGTGCAGCTTATTTAAATCTTCTATCCTGAGCAGAGCGCGGGCGTGGCGTTCCGTTAAATCTGCGGAAATCATCTTCTCGCGGATATCCTCGGGCAGGCGCAGAAGCCTGAGTTTATTTGACACGGTGGACGGAGCTTTGCCGAGCTTTTCTGAGAGCTGTGCTCTGTCGAGTCCGTACTTTTCGCCGAGTGACTCTATTGCAAGTGCCTCTTCAAAAAAGTTGAGGTCGCGCCGCTGGAGATTCTCTATCACAGAATAGACAGCTGCTTGCGTGGAATCCGCATTTATAACAATGCACGGCACGCGGTCGAAGCCCGATTCTGTCGCAGCTCTGAGCCGCCGCTCCCCTGCTATCAGCTCATATTTTCCGTCCTCGTCCTCCGCGCGCACCGAAAGCGGCTGGAGTATTCCATTGCGGCGGATACTCTCGCCGAGGGACGAAAGCTCGTCGGGGTCGAAATATTTTCTCGGCTGATTCGGGTTTGTCCTGATTTTATTAACAGGAATGAGCAGAACAGCTCCGGCTTTTGAAACTTCCATAGCACTTGTCCTTTCCGATAATAGAAGAACCGCCGTTCCTCTGTGATAAAAGCATATCACCGGGAAAGGCGGTTGTCCACTGTTTTCGGTCGGGCAGAAATGAGCCGTTCGGGAGCTTTTCCCCGTTATACGAGCGGCTTTTTTGAAATCTGTGCCGAAGGGCGCGGGTATTTTGTCGCAGTGTGCGATATCTTTTTTACATTTATCAGAACTCTCTCGCCGCCGTCGGGCAGTATGAGAGTCTCGGTCTTTTGCGTCTCGCCGCCGAGTATAGCAATCGCTTTTTCCGCGCAGTCTAGTTCTTCGGCGCCCTTTGCGCCTTTCATCGCGCAGAAGGTTCCGCCGACTTTAACAAACGGCAGGCAGTATTCGCACAGCACGTTCATCGCCGCGACCGCGCGCGACACCGCAAAATCGAAGCTCTCGCGCAGCTCCCCCTGCCCCGCCTCTTCGGCGCGCGCATGGACTATATTCGCGGAAAGCCCAAGCTCTTCAACGCTCTGCGAGACGAACGCCAACTTTTTGCCCGTCGAGTCGAGCATGGTGAGCTTTATCTCCGGGCGGGCTATCAGCAGAGGAATCCCCGGAAATCCGCCGCCCGTGCCGACATCTATAACTTTCGTCCCCGGCCGAAGATCTATCATGCGAAGCGCAGTAAGGCTGTCCGCGAAGTGCTTGACTGCTATCCCCTCGGGGTCGGTTATGGCTGTAAGATTGAGCACTTTGTTTTTTTCGACGAGCATCGACGCAAAAAGCTCAAATCTTTCAAGAGCCTGCGCATCGAGCCCAACGCCGATATCGGCGCAGATATTTTTGAGCCTGTCTTTATTTATCATGTTTCCTGTTCTCCCTCTCCAGATGAATCAACAGCACCGAAATGTCCGCGGGGCTGACGCCGGATATTCTCGACGCCTGTCCGACATTCTCCGGGCGTATCTTTGAAAGCTTCTCGACTGCTTCGAGCCGCAGTCCGCCGAGCGCGGCATAGTCTATATCCTGCGGTATTTTTTTCACTTCAAGTCGGCGCATCTCATCGACCTGCGCCTGCTGGCGTTTTATATATCCCTCATATTTGATATCTATCTCGACCTGCTCAAACACTTCTTTCGGATAGTCCGGGCGCGTCGGGTCGAACGGGGCGAGCAGTTTATAATCCGCCTGCGGGCGGCGCAGAAGCTCGGAGAGTCTTATTCCGCCGTCGATTGGCGATGTTTCACGTGAAACAAGTATATCATTCAGCTCTTTGCACGCGTGGATAGTAGTATTCTCCGCGCGGCGTTTCTCGTCTTCAATCAGTTCGAGCTTGCGGCAGAATGCGTCATAGCGCTCCTGCGAGATGAGCCCCAGTTCGTAGCCCGTGGGAGTCAGGCGGCGGTCGGCGTTATCCTGTCTGAGCAGGAGTCTGTATTCCGAGCGCGAGGTCATCATTCTGTACGGATCGGAGCAGCCCTTTGTGACGAGGTCGTCTATGAGCGTTCCGATATACGAGCTGGCGCGGTCGAGCTCGAGCGCGGGTTTATTCTGAACCTTGCGTGCGGCGTTGATGCCGGCTATCAGTCCCTGCGCGGCTGCCTCTTCGTATCCGCTCGAGCCGTTGAACTGACCTGCGCCGAAGAGTCCGTCAAAGTCGTTGAACTCAAGACTGCGCTTGAGCGCAAGCGGATCGATGCAATCATATTCTATAGCATATGCTGTGCGCATGACCTCGCAGTGCTCCAATCCGGGGATAGTGTGCAGAAATTCGAGCTGCACATCCTCAGGCAGCGAAGACGAAAGCCCCTGCAGATACATCTCCTGAGTCTCTGCGCCGCAGGGTTCGATGAATATCTGATGCCGCTCCTTTTCGGAGAATCGGACTATTTTATCCTCTATGCTCGGGCAATAGCGCGGACCGACTCCGTCTATCTTGCCGGAATAGAGCGGCGAGCGGTGGAGGTTCGAGAGTATGACTTTCTTCGTCTCCTCCCCCGTGTAGGTTATATAGCATTCGCGCGTGTTCTTCACTTCGTACCTACCCGTGAACGAAAACGGCACTATATCTTCATCGCCGAACTGCGGCTCGAGCTTTTCGGTCTCAACGCTTCTGCGGTTGACTCGCGCGGGCGTGCCGGTCTTGAATCGGCGCAGAGGAAGTCCGAGGGCTTTGAGCGACTTCGATAGTTCGGTCGCCGGGAACATTCCGTCCGGTCCGCTCTCGTATGAGACATCGCCGATATAGACTCTGCCGCCGAGGAAAGTACCCGTCGCGAGCACCACGCACTTCGCGCGGTAAACGGCTTCAAGTCTGGTTGTAAGCACCCACTCGCCGGAGTCATAATGAATATCAACTATTTCAGCCTGGCGGAGCGTCAGATTCTCCTGCTCCTCAAGCGTTCTTTTCATATATGCGCTGTAGGCGCGCCTGTCGATCTGCGCGCGCGGGCTGTGGACTGCCGGACCCTTGCCTAAATTGAGCATACGCATCTGCAAAGTGTTCGCGTCCGCCGCGAGACCCATCTCGCCGCCGAGCGCGTCTATCTCGCGCACGAGATGTCCTTTTGAAGTTCCGCCTATCGACGGGTTGCACGGCATATTGCCGACCCAGTCGAGATTGACGGTGAACACCTCCGTCTTGCATCCGAGACGCGCCGAAGCGAGCCCCGCTTCGATTCCTGCGTGACCCGCGCCTATAACGGCAACATCTATTCTACCCGCATCGTATTTCATTCGGTCAGTACCCCTTTGTTTTCCTCAACAGTATATCCGCTTTCGCCGAGCGCAGAAATCGCGTCGGCAAAGTTATTTTCTTTTATTAGAACATAGTCGGTATCATATGTAGACACCGCAAAAATGCTTATCCCCCGCCGCGCGAGCACGGATGTGATATCGGCGAGGATGCCGACGAGCGAAAAGTCCAACTCGCCGCGAACGCGCAGGGCGCGCCAGCCGTCCTCGCGGCGCGAAACGCCGCCCGGTACAAAATCAGTCGGGCAGACGAGCGAGATTTCGGAATCCGTCCGCGCGAAGAATATAAAATTTGTGTCCGGCAGAGCGGACGGAAGTTTTTCAAGTTTGCAGACGGAAAATATTCCGCCGATGGTTTCGAGAGTCATATATTGATCCTTTGGTGTGATTATCTATGGTCGAAGATGATGTGTGTATATTAATATGCATCTTCTCCGCAAGCTCTTTTGCAAAATTAAACATTACTCACCAGCCAACTTATACAATCAGGCTTCCAATAGCTGCGCCGCAGTGGTGGAGGCTAACGGAGACAGGCGGGCAACATCACCGAAGCGCCGCCTGTGGCGGATGAAGCGAGGCGATGTTGGCGAAAAACAAGGAGCATAGCGCCCGCTCCAAGGGCGATAGGCGACTATGTTTTGAGAGGGC
>JBNMIN010000078.1:0-10221 GCA_050873305.1 Oscillospiraceae bacterium | reverse complement strand
GCACGAGCATTATAACAGTGAAAACAGTGTTGAATATCGGCTCAGGTACCGGTGCGCGCTGCTGGAGCTTCGCGATGCCCGCCTTGACGAGCTTTGCAAGGGGTGCGCAGGCTATGGCGGCGATAATAATAAACGGAATGTTGTTGATTATCATCGCGTTCATGACCGGGTCTGTGAACGCATTGCCCGATGCGCCGAACGCCACAGAAAATGCCGATTTCATTGCCGAGAAATCCTCGAAGTAGAATATCATCCAGCCGATGAGCACGACAAACATCGAATACACCCAGCGGATGATTTTCGGAATCTTGTCAATGAACTTTTTGAACACGAACTTTTCGAGGCACAGGAACACGAAATAATAGAGACCCCATATTACGAAATTCCAGCTCGCGCCGTGCCAGAGTCCGGTGAGACCCCAGACGATGAAAAGATTGAGTATCTGACGCGGCAGGCTGACTCTGTTTCCACCGAGGGGGATATAGACATAATCTCTGAAGAAAGAGCTCAGCGTGATATGCCATCTGCGCCAGAAATCGGTTATCGAAGTTGAAATATATGGATACTTGAAGTTTTCGGGATAATCGAAGCCGAACATGTGGCCGAGTCCGATAGCCATGTCTGAATATCCCGAGAAATCAAAGTAAATCTGGAAAGCGTAGAACAGAACTCCGACCCACACGCTCATCACAGCCGCATTGTCAACATTGGCGAGCAGCGACTCGGCGAGAGAACCGGCATAGTTTGCTATGAGCACCTTTTTGCCGAGACCCGCCATGAATCTCGTCATGCCTTTTGCAAATCCGTCTATTGTAACAGTTCTGTGGTCAATCTGCGTGTCGATGTCGGAATATCTGACGATCGGACCCGCTATGAGCTGCGGGAAGAGCGAGACAAACATCAGGAAGTTTATGAAAGACTTCTGCGCCTTAACATCTCCTTTGTAAACATCGAGCGAATAGGACATCGTCTGGAAGGTATAGAACGAAATGCCTATCGGCAAAGAAAATGTCGGGACATGGAGTGAGAGGCGGAAGATTCCGTTGAGCGTGGAAATGAAGAACCCGCTGTATTTGAATGCCGCAAGCAGACCTAAATTGATAACAACCGAAAGTGCGATAAACAGTTTGGTTATCTTTTTGCCGCGGTATTTTTCTATTCCGAGCGACACCGTATAATCGAGTATTGAGCTGAAAATCAGCAGACATACCCAGACAGGCTCACCCCATGAATAGAATATAAGTGATGCAATGACAAGGACGATATTTTTCGCCTTGTTGTTCTTCACGATAAAATAGAAGAACAGAGTCACGGGAAAGAATATGAACAGAAACACGAGACTCGAAAAGACCACTTGATTTCCCCCTTTTTGTGCGTATGATAAACCTATTATATTACATCTAATTATACACTCTTTAGAAGGTAATTCAATTACAAAAGAGTTACAAAAACTTATTATCTTGGAGAGTTTTTGGCGAAAAAAAGAGACACGGAACAAACCGTGTCTCTTGGCGCTGATTATGCAGTTGGAAATTTAAAACATATTGATGATAACCGGGATAAGATCCTTTATAATCTTGATAACGATCTTTGCAATGACAGGAGCGACAACGCTCGTTATCTTCACAATATATTTTGCGGCTTCAATTGCAATCTGGATTATAACATACCACTTGCCGAGATAGCGCTGAAGCATGTTGGTGTCCATGCCCTTGTAGTCGGGATCGACGGGAGTGTATGATGTGTCGGTCTTGACTATCTTGCACTCGTCTATCTGCTTCTTGCTGTCAACGCCGTAGGTCTTGAGCGTGAACGAATTCTTTGTGAATTCAATTGTCGAATAGCAGGCCTCTTTGGAAACATAATGAAAATCAAGCCATTCGTAATCATATTCTTCTAATATATAGTTTTCCTCGTCTATGCGATTCCTATTAGATGCAGATGCGGCGGTAAAGTATACAATGCCTTCCGGATCAACAAAAGCGCCGTTTTCGTTACGCTTTTGTTCTTTGACGGGCTTCATATTCTTCATAAAGTAGGAACGGCCGTAGATGTGCTCGTGTCCCGTGAGGCAAGCATCAATCTCAAATTTTTCAAGAATTGAGCTGTAAATTGCCCTGAGCATTTCGGTGTTGTCATCAGATGCATGCTTCCCGGGTCCATATATGTCGTGATGGAACATTGCAATGCGCCAGGTTGCATCAGGGTTTTTAGCGACGGCATCAAGGGTAAATTGATACAAATCGTACAAATTGTAGCTTTGAGTATTGTAAACGATGAAAAGTACATCACCGTAGCGGAACCAATAGTTCTTACCGACATATGCGGGTGTTGTGCCGCGATATTCATTTGGATGGTTGACATAGAATGGATATGTTCTTTTAAGGTTACCAAAGCAATCATGATTGCCCACGGTCGTTGCCATAGGATATGATCTGAGAGCGAGCGGTGAGAGTGCAGCAGCCCACTCGTTAGCTCTGTCGCCATGATGAGTTTGGTCGCCGGCAGAGACGATGAAGCTTATATCGCCGTTTTGGTCAAGTGCAGTGCCGAGCGTTTTCTGCCATGCATAAGCCTCTTCGCGTCCATCCTCAGTGTCGCTGCATATTTGGATGTCGCTTATATAGAGAATTTTAAATTGTTCGGTGGAAAGCGTTCTATACTTGATCGGTTCGCTGAATTTTCCGTTGCTGCCGTAGGTATAATAGTAAACTGTGTTCGGTTCAAGTCCGGTTACGGTTACTTTATACACTTTTTGCGCATCGGGTTTATCGGTTGACGATTTGTCAATGGATGACTTACCAACAAATTCCTTAAATGAGGTCATTTGCGGATCTTTGCTTATGCGTACGACACCGTTATCCGCTGTGCCGTCAGAGTGCCAACAGAAGTTGAGCTGAGTCACATCTGCCCCGGGCGAGAGTGAAATGAGTGTATTATCATTTCGTACAGTTTCCCAGTAGCTGTTCCATTCATTATGGGATAGCACATTACTTCCGTTTGCCGAAGCGCCGATAGCAAGGCAAGAGGCGAGCATGAGCAGTGCGAGCAGAATAGATAGTGTTCGCTTGGCTGTTTTCATTGGATTTCTCCTTTTGCTTTTATAGCTTCTATACTTGTATAGCTTCTATACTTGGTTTTTCAGTACATTTGGATTAAAACATGTTGATGATAACCGGGATAAGATCCTTTATAATCTTGACAACGATCTTTGCAATGACAGGAGCGACAACGCTCGTTATCTTCACAACATATCTTGCAACTTCAATCGCAATCTGGATTATAACATACCACTTGCCGAGATAGCGCTGTAGCATGTTTGTGTCCATGCCCTTGTAGTTGGGGTCGACGGGGGAGTAGGATGTGTCGGTTTTGACTATCTTGCACTCGTCTATCTGCTTCTTGCTGTCAACGCCGTATGTTTTGAGTGTGAACGAATTCTTTGTAAACTCAATTGTCGAATAGCTCGGCTCTTCAGAGACATATTTAAAATCAAGCCACTCGTAATCGTAATCCTCGATACGGTTTTTGCCGGAAGCGGAGCTCGCGGTAAAGTATACGGTGCCGACGGGATCGACAACTGCGCCGTCCGCATTGTATTTCTGATCCTTGACGGGCTTTGTGTCCTTCATGAAGAAGGAGCGGCCGTAAAGATGCTCGTGACCGGTCAGGCAGACGTCTATCTCAAATCTGTCGATAAGCGCGCTGTATATAGCCGCAAGCAGCTTGTTGTCGTCATCTGCGGCGTGGTGTCCCGTTCCGTAGATATCGTGATGCATAACGGCTACGCGCCATGTGGCATCTGGATTCTTGGCGATAGCGTCAAGGGTGAACTGATACTGGTCATAAACATTGAAAATCTGGGTGTTGTAGACGATGAAGAGCACATCGCCGTAACGGAACCAGTAGTTCTCGTCAACGTTTGCGGGTGTCGTGCCGCGGTATTCGTTGGGGTTGTTGACATAGAAAGGATATGTTTCACCTTTGCGGTCGTGATTGCCGACCGTCGTAGCCATGGCATATGATCTGAGAGCCGCAGGGGAGAGCGTGCCCGCCCACTCGTTTGCTCTGTCTCCGTGCTGGGTCTGGTCGCCCGCGGAGAGTATAAAGCTGATGTCGCTGTTCTTGTCGAGTGCGGTGCCGAGAGTTTTCTGCCAGATATACGATTCTTCGCGTCCGTCCTCAACGTCGCTGCTTATCTGAATGTCGCTGACATAGAGAACTTTGAACTTCTCGGTGGAGAGAGTTCTGTACATAACGGGACTGCTGAACTTTCCGTTGCTGCCGTAGACATAGTAGTAAACGGTGTTCGGCTCAAGTCCGGTTGCCGTCACTTTGTATACGCTCTGACCCGTGTAGCTGTCGGTTGATGCTTTGCCGACAAACTCTTTGAACGAGGTCATGTCGGCGCTTTTGCCGATGCGGACAACTCCGCTCTTTGCCGTGTCGTCGGAGTGCCAGCAGAAGTTGAGCTGAGTCGCGTCCGCGCCCGGGGTGAGTGCGATGAGCGTGTTGTCGTTTCGTACAGTTTCCCAGTAGCTGTTCCATTCGGGCTGAGTGAGCACATTGCTTCCGTCTGCCGAGGTGCCGATAGCAAGGCACGAGGCGAGCATGAGCAGTGCGAGCAGAATGGACAGCGTCCGTTTTGCTGCTTTCATTGGAATTCTCCTTTTCATATTTTTTGAGCGGGAGTATTATAGCACATTTTGCTCTATTTTGGTAGTTTTTTTTAATATATTATCTATTTTTTTATAAAAACTATGGAAATATTTATAAAGTGATGATATAATCTATCGCGGATTTTTAAGAATGAAGAGGAATACAGATGAAAGTTATTGTTTTGAACTCGGCGGCACAGGTTGGCGAGGAAGTTGGAAAAATTTTCTGCGATGAGGTCAATGCAAAGCATAATGCGGTTCTCGGACTTGCAACCGGAGCGTCCCCGATACCTACATATGAGTATATGACCGAGCAGTATCGCAGCGGCAAGGTGAGCTTTAAGGATGTCAGGACATTCAACCTTGACGAATACTGTGATTTGCCGAAGAATCACCCCAACAGCTTCTATTCGTTTATGGAAGAAAACCTTTTTTCAAAAGTTGATATAAAGCCCGAAAATGTCAATTTCCTTGACGGAAACGCTGAACCCGTTGCCGAGAGCGCACGCTATGCGCAGGCTATAAAGAACGCCGGTGGAATAGATATCCAGCTTCTCGGAATCGGCAGAAACGGTCATATCGGCTTCAACGAGCCGGCTGATGAATTCACCGACGAGGCATTTAAGGTCAAGCTCACTGACAGCACGATAGCTGCAAATTCGCAGTATTTTACTGATATTGCCATGCCGCACTACGCTATAACAATGGGCATCGGCTCGATAATGAGAGCGAAAAAGATAGTGCTCATCGCGACAGGCGAAAGCAAGGCAGAGGCGATAAAGGCGACTGTTGAGGGCGAAGTTACTCCTCACTGCCCCGCATCGATACTTCAGCAGCATGACGATGTGACGATTTTCCTTGACGAAGCGGCGGCAAGCCTGCTGAAAAAATAAAAATTGAGATAAACAGACCTCCGATGCGTCAAAGTGCGTCGGAGGTCATTTTTTTAATACAGAGCTATTTTGTTGATTTCGGGCGTGTCGCGGGATGAGACTATCATTATGCGTACAGCGTCGGTTTCGAGCCCGTGAAGCTTCATTATTTTTTTCGTGCCGATTGTTGTGCCCTCAAAGCTGTTGAACCAGATTTTGTCCTCGTTTCTGTGCTGGACAATGAAGTTTTCAACGCGCTGACCCTCGGCGATATTTTCACTCAGCTCAAGGAAGTTGAGCTTCATTCTTTCGCCGAGTTCGATGGTTATAACACGCTGAGTTTCACTCCCGTTGTACGATTCAATAGTGATCTCTTTGCCCTCGGCAAGATTTGTCTTGAAGCTGTTTTTTATAAGCTCGCCAAGCTCGTTCAGACGCTTGACATCGTCATCATTGAGCTTTCCGTTTGGCATCGGGGGAACATTGAGATTGAATGTGGTGTTCGCGCCGACGGAATTGAGATATGTGTCAAAGAGTCTTTCGAGCGAATGTGCCTGCTCGGTGTCGCGATAGAACCAGCCCGGACGGATTGACATATCAATTTCCGACGGAGCGAATACAAGACCTTTGGAATATATAATATTGCTAAGCGCGCCAATGTTCTGATCGGTGTTGTACATATACGAAAGGTCGCCCGCAAGAGGACCAGGTTCGGTCTGTATCTCACAGAACGGGCAGAGCTCGGAAGGGACAACAGCCCATTCGGCATAGCGTGCGTCGCCGCTCTCGTTGCCGCACCAACGTATATTTCCGCGGTCGTTAAATATAGTGGCGTTGGGCTGATATTTTTTGATGAGTTCTATATACCCAGCGAAGTCGTATTCCTGCTTCTTGCCGTTGGGTCCTTCGCCGCACGCGCCGTCAAACCAAATATGAAAAACCTCACCGTAGTTTGTCAGAAGCTCGGTCAGCTGCGCTTTGTAATAATCATTGTATTCGGGCGAACCGTAAAGCTCGGAGTGCCTGTCCCATGGGGAAAGATAGAAACCGAATTTCAGTCCGTGGCGGCGGCATGCGTCGGAAAACTCTCTGACAACATCGCCCTGGCCGTTTTTATACGGACTGTTTTTTACGCAGTAGTCGGTGTATTTGCTCGGCCAGAGGCAGAATCCGTCGTGGTGCTTTGCGGTGATAACAGCGCCCTTCATGCCGGCAGCTTTGAATGTCTCGCACCACTGGTCGCAGTCGAGCTCTGTCGGATTGAATATAGCAGGGGAATCGGTGCCGTGCCCCCATTCTGCACCCGTGTAGGTGTTCGGACCGAAATGCACGAATGCATAAAACGGAGTTTCGGTTATAAGTCTGAGCTGATTTGCATCCGGCTTTACATGAGCCGCCTGCTTGATGAAGTCCTTCATATCTCTTTCTCCTTTTTGTCGGTTCTTTGGACGCTTTAAGTTTATCGGCTTCGACTGTCGTTGTCAATATGAGTTTTGCTCACCTTTTACTTTTTTAAAGCCTTATTTCTTGCCGGCTTTTTTGAATATCAGCAGTGAGATTGATATCACCGTCGCGATTATAACCGTTATGCCGACTGCGGTGACACCCTGTTTGACTCTCGCGGCGTTTCTCGTGTTTCCGCCGCTCGGTAGAGTATAAGTCTCTATCTCATCGGCATCATCAGCTAAATATTCTTCATCGGTATCTTGAGATTTAGAAGAGCGGTTGCTTTTGGAAGAACTTGATTTATTTGTCTTTGATTTTGTGCTCGACTTAGATGATGAGCTTTTGCTCTTTTTCTTCGTTGTGCTTTCTTTTTTCGTTGTCAATTTGGTCGAACTTGATTCCTTTGTGGTTTTTGTGGTGTCTCTGTCGTCAGAATTGGAATTTCCGGATTGATTGCTCTGTTCTGCGGTAGTCTCCGGCGGGGCAATATATGTGTCTATTTCAAACATCTTTGACGGAACGCCTTTGTCGTCGGTGACTCTGATGTAAATTTCCGGGTCGCCGCCGAATGAATATTTCCTGTCTATAAGCGTCTCGCAGGTTATGCCGCCTCCGGCAAATGATGCGGAGGATTTGACGCTGAACAGCTGTTCGTCGTATTCTGCTTTGCCCGTAATGCCGATTTTTATCGGTTCTTTGCCGTCAACATATATTTCATAGACAACCGGACTCTCTTTTGTCAGATCGGCATATGAGATATCACCGTTTATCGCAACATAAAGCGAGCCTTTCTCGGTTTTGGTATAATATGTTGCGAGCGCGCAGATGCCGTTGCCGCCGTTTTCGTTTTCACACTGTATCTGCACATTGGTGCTGCGCACTTCGTCGGGCGAGACGGAGCCGTCTATCGACACCGCAAACGCCCGTATTGTAAGCACGAATATAAAAATTGTTGCTGCTGCCGCTGTGCAAAAACGCTTTGCAAATACCATTATCTTTTCCACGCTTAGATCACCGCTTACACTTTAAAGTACTAATACCGAAAATATCACTTTTTTCATTCATATGCAATAGCAAAAGTCGAATTTTGTAAAATCAGTACAAAATGATTTGTAGATATTGCACAATAAAAACAATGTGTTTACGCAAGCAGACATAGAAAATCGGCTGCATCGCAACCTCCAATGGGTCATGATACAGCCGACATAATTTCAATTTTTCAGATTTTTATCTTTTTCATTGCGACCGAAAGTGCCTTGCACAGCGCAGTTCCGAGAACGGCGCAGACGCCGGCTTCGATAAGTCCGTTGACTCCGACGAATGCAACGGCAAAAGCCATAACATTTGTTGAGCCGAGCTGCTCTTTGAGCTGAATAATTACTGGCGTGTTATTGAACAGCAGAAGCAGAGTGCCTGTGAACAGAATCGTGTTGAGCAGGGGACCTGCGATGCTCGCAACAAGATACTGTACGAAGCTTGTCTTATCTTTCGACGATACCGCTTTGAAAATAACTGCCGTCAGCCAGCCCATGAGAATTCTGGGCACGATGCAGACGATCGCGGTGCGCAGGGGACTGATGCTGAAAAGCGCAACGCCAAAGTGGCTCATTCCGAAGCACTGGATGAAGCTCGTTATTCCGAATACTGCGCCGAGAAACAGTCCGCCGACGGGGCCGAGCAGAACGGCTCCGATAATGACCGGAATCGTTATGAATGTTATCTCGATAGCACCGGCTTTTAGATAACCGAGCGGCGTAAACGCCATGACGATTATTAAAGCGGTGAGCAGTGCGGTGAGCACGAGACGCACGAGTTTTTGCCGCGATGCGGCAGCTGATGTTTTTGACATGATTTTTTCCTCCTTGCTGTTGCTCCGTCAGGATGCAGCGCAATTTTTTGAGTCTATATCAAAAGCATTGCTTTTAATATGCAATTTTATTATTTCCTGTTCTTTTCGTATATTATACGAAGTCCCTTGAGTATGAGCTCGGGGTCATATGTCATTTTGTGGTTGCAACTCTTAATTATCTCGCCCGAAAGTCCGCCTGTTGCAACAAACGATTTAACTTTGCGTCCGAGTTCCTGTTCCATTCTGTCGCAGAGCCCGTCAAGCATGGCGGCGGTACCGAAAACAACGCCTGACTGCATGCAGTCTATCGAATTTGTGCCGATGGCTTTCTTTGGAGTCGAAAGGCTTATCGCGGGCAGCTGAGATGTTTTGGCGGACAGCGCTTCAAGCGAAATCCCAACGCCGGGGGCGATAGCGCAGCCACAGAAAGAGCCGCTCTCGTCGATAACATTGATTTTTGTTGCAGTTCCGAGGTCGATAACAAAGCACGGAAGTTCATAGAGATTCGCCGCCGCAACAGAAGCGGCAACAAGATCTGCGCCCGCCTGCGACGGATCGTCGGCAAGAATGTTTATTCCTGTCTTGACTCCGGGACCCAGAACAATTGGCTCGCTGCCGGTTATGCGCTTTGCGGCGTGCGATATAGCACCAGTCAGCTCCGGCACAACGGAGCTTATCGCGCATCCGGTAAACTCGTCAAAACCGTAGCCGTAGAGGTCGAAAATGCTCTTGAGTTCAATGGCATACTGATCCTCAGTGCGCGAACGGTCGGTGGCGAGTCTCGAAACGAATTTCAGCTCTTCGCCGATATATGCGCCGATTGTTAAATTGGTGTTGCCGATGTCGATAGTCAGAAGCAATCCGATCACCTCATGAAAAGCGTTGTTTTAACTGATTTGATTATACACTATAACGCGGAAAAAAGCAAACTTATAATAAATTTCACTGTTTATTTTCGCGGCGCATTATGGTATAATTGTCCGCAGAAAGGAATGAGACCCGTTATGCTGTGTAATTTGTGCCCGCGACACTGCGGCGTTGACCGCGATGTTTCGCAGGGATATTGCATGAGTCCGAACACATTGAAGCTCGCGCGAGCGGCGCTGCATTTTTGGGAGGAGCCGTGCATCAGCGGCACAAAAGGCTCGGGCACAGTGTTCTTCTGCGGGTGCAATCTCAGGTGCGTGTATTGCCAGAACAGCGAGATAAGCGGCGGGGGAGCGGGCATCCCGATGAGCGACGAAGATGTTATGCGCACTTTTGACAGGCTCATTGAAAAGGGCGCGCATAATCTCAATCTCGTTACCCCGACTCATTATGCGAATTCCGTGGCGCGGATACTCGAAAAATATCATTCGCCCGTGCCTGTTGTGTATAACTGCGGCGGCTATGAGTC
>JBNMIN010000077.1:0-10243 GCA_050873305.1 Oscillospiraceae bacterium | reverse complement strand
TGCGTTCTGGTTGTCACCCGATACTTCGGCGGAATACTTTTAGGCGGCGGGGGACTCGTCAGAGCCTATTCGCACGCGGCGAAAATCGCGGTCGATGCGGGCGGAATAGTGACCCGCGCGGAGTGCAGTATAGTGAAAATCCGCTGCGATTACACATTTTACGGTCGTCTTGCCTCGCTCATTCCGGAGCAGGGCGGCATAGTCGAGGACACGGCGTTCGAGGACGCGGTGACGGTAAAAATGAGAATACCGCAGGAGCTTGAACCCGCGTTTGAAGCGCGGCTTATCGATCTGAGCAACGGCACCTGCCGCGGAGAGATTATAGACACGGTTTTTGCGGACATAGATTGAGGATAAATATGAAGATACTTTTCCAGGGCGATTCGATAACGGACGGCAACAGATACAAAGAGCCCGAACGCCGCCGCGATCTCAACCATCAGATAGGGCACAGCTACGCATTTATTGTCAGCGGGATGCTCGGCGCGGAATATCCGGATGCCGGGCTTCATTTTATAAACCGCGGCATTTCCGGCGACACGACGCGCGGACTGCTCCGCCGCTGGCGCGAGGATGCGCTCGATATAGAGCCGGATGTTTTGAGCCTGCTCATCGGCACGAACGACTGCTTCCTTGAGGGCGAAAATCATGTTGAACCCGATGAATACGAAAAGAATCTCGAGAGCATACTCTCGCAGTCGTTCGAAACGAACGGGGAGCTGAAAGTGTTTCTCATGGAGCCGTTCTTCCTGCCGACAAAGGACAGATTCAAGGCGGAAGAGAATACTTGCCGCAAGGAGATAGGCAGATATTCGCAAGTTTGCCGCCGCATTGCCGAAAAGGACGGCAGGATATTTTTCATTCCGCTTCAGCACCTGTTCGACGAAGCCGCAGAGGGACGCGACTGCGCCTACTGGATATGGGACGGCATCCATCCGACGGAGAGCGGGCACGCGCTGATAGCGCGCGAGTGGATAAAAGCATTCAAGGCGATGTTTGAATAAGTTTTGTCAGCCTCACTTGTGTAAAGGGAGTTGGCTCGGCGAAGCCGGGACGGAGGGATTGTCATGCAGCCAAAACACAACAAACAGCTTGTTCCCTTGGCAAAACAGCTGCGAAAAGAGATGACAAAAGAAGAACGGCATCTCTGGTATGATTTCCTGCGCAGCTATCCTATTCGTTTTTCAAGGCAAAAGGTGCTCGGAAAATATATAGCGGATTTTTACAGCGCTAAGGCTAAGCTTGTTATTGAGCTTGACGGTTCTCAGCATTATGAGAATGGTAATATGCAAAAAGATACTGAGAGGACGGATTTTTTGAAAAAATACGGACTCACAGTGATTCGCATCCCCAATAATGAAATCAACGAAAACTTTCAGGGCGTTTGCGAATATATTGACTCTGCGGTAAAACAATCCCTCAGTCAGCCTGACGGCTGACAGCTCCCTTTACACAAGGGAGCCTTAAAAAATGCGGCGAATTATTTTTAAACCGAATAAAAATCCTCCGTATAAATTTATACGAGAGATACAGTCTGTCGAAAAAGTTTGTCATTGCACAGTCCCAAGGCCCACTGTGTAAGGGGAGCTGTCACGGCGCAAGCCGTGACTGAGGGGTTGTTGTATGAAAGTTCAAAATACTCGCAATTTTGAAAATTGCAACTTGTTCAAAACAGTTCCTCCGGCGCTTCGCGCCGCGTCTCTTTATACAAGAGAGACTTAAAAAACCAACCAAACAAAAAGTCCTCCGTATGGATCCATACGGAGGATAACTTTTTACTTTGATTATTTTTCGGCGGCTGCGGCGGTTCTTCTTGCCTGGAGCGCGTCGGATATCTCCTGCTTCTTTTTGCCGACGATATCGTATTTGAATATCGGGATAGCGGAGAGCAGGGAGAGAATACCGGGGACAACGGCGTAGGCGAAGAACACGATGTCCTTTGTCTTTGTCGCGAACCCGGCGGCGGTGCCTGCGGCAATTTCGCGCACGGTGTCCGAATAGCCGGAGACCTGAACGAACACAAGACCGAGTGCCGTGCCGAGTGCAAGGCAGATTTTAATAGTCAGCGTGAGCACCGAATATGCTGTGCCCTCCATGCGCTTGCCGGTCTCGTACTCATAGTAGTCAACGCAGTCCGCGGTCATTATCATGGGCATGAGGTTGACGGAAGCGAACTGGAGACCCATGAGGAACAGCGAGAAGTAGAAGAGAACGGTGAGCACCATGTTGTCGGGGTTCGTGAACCAGAAGTGGGCTATCACGAATGAGAGCACGGATGCGATGAAGCCGTAGACCGAAAGACCGATAAAGACCTTTTTCTCGTCGAGCTTCTTTATGAGGAACGGGCAGGCTGCCATGCTTATCATCGTGCCGATGGCGGTCGAGATGCCGAGGACTGCGACGAGGTTCTGCGAGCCGAGAAGAATGTTCGCTGCCTGAACCTGAATTCCCATTGCCATCTGGCGTCCGAAGCCGAGGAAATACGAGATTATGACGAGCATGAACGGCTTATTCGATTTGAGCGCGCCCATCATGTCCTTGAAAGATATCTTGTCGCCTGCGGTGTAGGGGACACGCTCTTTATTGAGGAGCGGGATGAGCCCGAACAGCACGCAGCCGAAAACGGCGGTGAGCACGGCGGTAAACAGATACTCGTTCGCTATCATGGGCAGGTCGGTCTCGCCGCTCTTGACGAGCACCTTGGAGCCGCCCGGGATTATGAGACAGGCGATGGGCACTATCACGACGCAGGCGGAGAAGCCTATCTGCTTGAATGTGTTCGAGATTGAGACGACATTCGTGCGCTCCGTCGGGTCGGGAGTGAGGACGGAGGCGATTCCCTGCGAGGGCACGTCGCCGAGGGTCATCGCGAAGCTCCAGAGAAGATAGGTCGCGAAGATCCATATGTAAGTCGCCGCTTTGTTCGTCTTGAACGGCACGTCGATGAACACGACCGCGGACATGACGAGCAGGGGCAGGATCGACTTTGCGATCATCGATTTGAACTTGCCGTTTTTGCTCTTCGAGCGGTCGATCATGTTGCCGACGAACGGGTCGAAAACTGCGGAGAGAATCTTCGCCACGAGCACGAGAATACCGACGACTGCGATATCCGCGCCGAGAATCGAAGCGTCAAACTCCGCCTGATATGAATTCAGGAGTCCGACTATCGCCTGGAAGCCGAAAAGACCGAGCGAATAGGCGGCGATTTCCTTGAAGTTCATATACTTTCCTTTTGATGAACTCATTGTTATTCCCCTTTCAGCAAGCCCCGAATTGTTCTTTTTTTCAGGTTCAAGGCTTTACTGTACTAAATTGATTTTATTATAAACTGTGAATTTGCCCGTGTCAATATAGATACTGTAATTTTTGCCGACAGATTTGACTTTTCTGTTGCGTGCCGACGCGCCGTTCGGCTTGACACTTGTCTTTATTAAATGTATAATTTACCATGAGTTAATATAACAGCAGGAGGATAAAATTAATGATTTCAAAGAAACTTTTCGGTACTCTTTCCGATGGCAGAGAGGTCGATATATACGAGCTCAAGAACGCAAACGGCGTCAGCGCGTCCGTTATTACATACGGCGCAACATGGCAGTCGCTTTTTGCGCCCGACAGAGACGGCAATTTCGAGGATATTCTCATCGGCTTTGACGATCTCAAGGGTCATGTCGAGCGCTCGGACTATCAGGGTCAGATCGTCGGCAGATATGCTAATCGCATCTGCGGCGGACATTTTACCGTTAACGGCAAAGAATTTGATGTCATAAAGAACGAGAACGGCAAGACCTGCCTGCATGGCGGCGGCGAGTTTTCGCACGCTGTCTGGGCGGCAAAAGTCGAGGGCGAGAGCCTTGTTCTCGAATATAAGAGCGGCGAGGGCTCGAACGGATTCCCCGGCGCGATGAGCGCAAAGGTGACTTATACTCTTGATGACAGCAACGAGCTTTCGATTGCATATGAGGCTGTCTGCACCGAGGATACGCCGATAAACATGACGAACCACGCTTATTTCAATCTCGGCTCGTATAAGCGTCCGAACGTGCTCTCTCAGGAGCTTCGACTGTCCGCGTCGCGCTACACTCCCATTGATGAGGACAGCATACCGACCGGCGAGATAAGAGATGTCACGGGCACGGCGTTCGATTTCAGACAGATGAAAGCCATAGGCAGGGATATAAATCAAAACGACGAGCAGCTCATCATCGGATGCAGCGGCTACGACCACAATTTCTGCATCGACGAGGGCACGCAGGGCGCGTTTGCGACTGCATATGATCCCGAGAGCGGGCGCGTTATGGAAGTTACCACGGATATGCCCGGCGTTCAGCTCTACACCGGCAACTTCCTCGACAAGATACCCGGCAAGGGCGGCACGCTGATGAACAAATATGCCGGCTTCTGCCTTGAGACCCAGTTCTATCCCGATTCTCCGAATCAGCCGAACTTCCCGTCCTGCATTTTCAAGGCGGGTGAAAAGTTCGAAAGCCGCACAAGCTTCAAATTCTCGGTAAAATAAATTTTTCAGAGGCGTGTTTATGAATTCAACGGGTGCGCGGGCGCTGATAGATGTGCTGCTCGAACAGGGAGTCGATACGGTTTTCGGCTATCCCGGCAGTGCGGTGCTCGATATCTACGATGAACTTTACAAATGCGATAAAATTCGCCATATACTCACCTGCCACGAGCAGGCGGCGGCTCACGCGGCGGACGGCTACGCCCGCGCGACGGGCAGAACGGGTGTCGTTATTGCGACCTCGGGACCCGGCGCTACCAATCTCGTGACGGGCATCGCCGCGGCATACATGGATTCGAGCCCCGTTGTTGCGATAACGGGGAACGTCAAGACCTCGCTCCTCGGCAGCGACTCATTCCAGGAGGTCGATATCGCGGGCGTTACGATGCCTGTGACGAAATATTCGTTCATCGCGTCGGGCGAGCGCGGAGTGGCGCAGGATGTCCGCGAGGCGTTCTCGATAGCGCAGTCCGGCAGAAAAGGACCGGTCTTAGTCGATATCCCGGCAGATATCGCGGCGCAGAGCGAGGAATATGAACGCGCGCCGAAGAGCGAGCCCGCCCCGGCAAAAGAGCCGGAGGAGGCGGAACTCGAACGCGCGGCGCAGATGATAGAAAAAGCCAAAAGACCGCTTATCTATGTCGGCGGCGGGGCGATAAGCTCCGGCGCATCGGACGCGCTGAAAACATTTGCTCAAAAACTGCATATCCCCGTCGCGTGCTCTATGATGGGGCTCGGCGCTTATCCATGCTCGGCGGAGCTGTTTTTGGGGCTCGTCGGCATGCACGGAAACCCGGCGGCAAATATGGCGGCGTTGAACTGCGATTTATTAATTGCTGCGGGCGCGAGATTTTCAAACCGCGTCGCCGCGAGCAAAGAGAGCTTCGCACCGAAGGCGAAGATAATACATATTGATATAGACGCGGCGGAGTTCGACAAAAATATAATCTCCGACGCCCACATTCTCGGCGACCTCGGAAAGACGCTCGAAAAGCTAAGTATTATGCTGCCGCCCGGCGAGAACTCCGAGTGGCTCGGCGAGATAGCCGAGTTCAAAAGGCAGATTCCGCGCCCGAAGCCCTATGCTCCGTACACGGTTTTGCACACTCTGAGCGAGCTGACAAAGGGCGAAGCGAATATAGTGACCGATGTCGGTCAGAATCAGATGTGGACGGCGCAGTACTATGATTTTGAACGCCCGCATTCGCTTATAACCTCGGGCGGACTGGGTGCGATGGGCTTCGGCATGGGTGCGGCGATAGGCGCGGCACTCGGCGAGCCCGAGCGAAAGACCGTTTTGATAACCGGGGACGGCGGATTCCATATGAGCCTGAGTGAACTGGCAACTCTCAGCAGATATAATATCCCCGTTGTTGTTATAGTGATGAACAACGGCGTGCTCGGCATGGTGCGCCAGTGGCAGAAGGTGTTCTATGACGGACGCTTTTCCGCGACTCAGCCGGGTCGCGGGACGGATATAGCCGCAGTCGCAAAGGCGTTCGGCGTAAAGGGCATGAGAATAAAGAATCCGTCGCAGGCGAAGCGCGTTTTCAAAAAGGCGCTCTCGATGGACAAGCCCGTAGTTATAGACTGCCGCATCGACCCCGACTGCGCGGTGCTCCCGATGATACCGCCCGGCGGCGATATCACGACGGCTATCTACAAATAAGGAGAAATTATTATGACTCAGAAGCTGACCGTTTCGGCGCTTGTCCGAAACCGCTCGGGCGTTCTGCTCAGAGTGGCGGGACTTTTTGCGCGCCGCGGATATAATATACGAAGCCTCACGGTCTCCGAGACCGAGCATCCCGAGTTCTCACGAATGACGGTTGTCTCCGAGGTTGAGCCGGAGCAGGTGAAACAGGTCGAGGCTCAGCTGTTGAAGCTCGAGGATGTCATAAAGGTGGCGCATCTCGAAGAGGGGAAGCTCGTTTCGAGCGAACTTCTGCTGATAAAAGTCCACTGCCTCAACAAAGACAGACCGCAGGTCCTAAAGACCGTCATAGCCTACGGCGCGAGGGTCAAAGACATCGGTCACACGATGCTAACGGCGGAGCTGACGGGCGAGCCGGAGCGAATAGACGCGTTTATCGCGGACATGAGCGTTCACGGAATAGCCGAGCTTTCGCGCTCGGGTATAACCGCTCTTGAGAGCGGCGACACGGTCATAAACGACTGACACGGGAGGGAGAGAGTTGAAAAAAATCGAACTGCTCGATTCGACCCTGCGCGACGGCGCTCAGGGTGAGGGCATATCCTTTTCCGTCAACGACAGGCTGGAGATAGTCCGGGTGCTGGACGATCTCGGCATACCGATAATTGAGGCGGGCAACCCGACCTCCAATCCGCGCGAGCTTGAGTTTTTCGAGCGGGCGAGCAGGCTGTGGCTCAAGAATTCCCGCCTGTGCGCATTCGGTTCAACGCGGAGAAAGGGCGAGAGAGTCGAAGAGGACGCGGCGTGTGCCGCTCTGCTCAAGGCGGGAACCCCGTGCGTGTCGATAGTCGGCAAGAGCAGAAAAGTTCAGGTCGAGGGCGTTTTGCAAACGAGCCTCGAAGAGAATCTGTCTATGATAGAGGAGACCTGCCGCTTTTTCAAAAGTCACGGCAAATATGTCATTTTCGACGCCGAGCATTTCTTCGACGGTATGTCGGACAATGACGGCTACGCGCTCGAAAGCCTGCGCGCGGCTCTGCGCGGCGGCGCGGACTGCCTGACGCTCTGCGACACGAACGGCGGCTCGTTCCCGGATTATATTGAAAAAATCACCGGCGAGGTCGTAAAAGCCTTTCCGGGTACCGATATAGGAATCCACACCCACAATGATTCGGACATGGCATGCGCGGGCGCGCTCATGGCTGTCAGAGCGGGCGCGAAGCAGGTGCAGGGCACATTTATCGGCTTCGGCGAGCGCTGCGGAAACGCGAGCCTGACTTCAATAATCCCGAACTTGCAGATAAAATCCGATTACGAGTGCATCCCGCAGGAGAATCTCAAAAATCTGACCTCTTCGGCGATAAAAATAGCGTCGATAGCTAACGTCACTCTGCACAAGAATGTTCCGTTTGTCGGGCGCAGCGCATTTGCACATAAAGCGGGAATGCATGCCGACGGCGTCTTGAAATTCAGCGAATCGTTCGAGCATATCGACCCCGAATCCGTCGGCAACCGCAGGCGCTTCCTGCTTTCTGAAGTGACAGGCAAGGCGGCGGTGCTCAAGAAGATACAGAAGCTCTATCCCGATTTTGACAAGGATTCGCCGCAGGTCGCGGAGCTGCTCGATATCCTGAAGCAGAAAGAATACGAGGGCTATCAGTATGAGGGCGCGGATTCGTCGTTCGAGCTGATTGTTCACCGCCTCGTCAGAAAATACAAGCCGTTCTTCGATCTCATCAGCTACAAGGTGCTCGACGAGCTGCCCTATGACAACGGCCACAGCGCAACGGCGACGATAAAGCTCAGCGTCGACGGCAGAGTCAGAATAGCGGCGTCGGACGGCGACGGCCCCGTCAACGCGCTCGACCGCGCTCTGCGTGAAGCGCTCGAGGTGTTCTACCCGTGCCTTAGAAAATTGAGGCTCATCGACTACAAGGTTCGCGTCATGGAGCCCAAAGACGCCACGGCGGCGAGCGTCCGTGTTCTTATAACTTCGTCCGACGGCGAGGATATCTGGACAACGGTCGGCGTGTCGCAGGACGTTATCAACGCGAGCTGGATAGCGCTCGTCGACTCCATCGAGCATAAGCTCGTGAGCATGGGCGAGGATCTGCACAGGTAGTACCCTGCAACACCTGAAACTTTACAAGCGTTCTTGTAACCGGGTGTAAGATTTTAGATGCTACAGGGTAGTAAAAATACGAAATTTTGTAACAAAATGTTATTCCGCCATTCACACAAACTTTTTTGAATGGTCTATAATAATTACAATGGGTTCGTTTAAAACAAAGGAGAGGTACTTATGGCTAACGAAAAAATACTTGTCGTTGACGACGACGTTAATATCTGCGAACTGCTGCGCCTCTATCTTGAAAAAGAGGGCTACACAGTCAGCATAGTGAACGACGGCGAGAGCGCCGTGAAGAGCTTCGGCGAGATTCAGCCGGATCTGATGCTGCTTGATATTATGCTGCCCCGCCTCGACGGCTGGCAGGTCTGCCGCGAGATCAGAAAATTCTCGGACAAGCCGATAATCATGCTCACTGCAAAGGGCGAGACTTTTGATAAGGTCCTCGGTCTCGAGCTCGGCGCGGACGACTATGTCGTCAAGCCCTTCGATGCAAAGGAAGTTGTGGCGCGCGTCAAGGCAGTCCTCAGACGCAGCGCGGGCGCCCCGGCGGCGGATATAAAGCAGGTCGAATACGACAAGCTCAAGATAAACCTGACAAACTACGAGCTCTGGGTCGACGGCAAGCGCATCGACACTCCGCCCAAAGAGCTGGAGCTTATCTATCACCTTGCCAGCAACCCGAACAGGGTGTTCACCCGCGATCAGCTTCTCGACGAAGTCTGGGGCTTTGACTATTACGGCGATTCGAGAACGGTCGATGTCCATGTCAAGAGGCTCAGAGAGAAGCTCGAGGGCGTGTCTGACAAGTGGGAGCTCAAGACCGTCTGGAGCGTAGGATACAAGTTTGAGACCAAGGATTGATGTGCATGAAAAAAGCACGCAAAAAGTTTGAAATAAAAGATGTAAAGAACGCAGGCTCGAGAACAAAACGCTCGGGTCTGTTTCACCGTTACTTCTATGTGACGGTGCTGATACTGTTCATCGGTTTCACAATTCTCGGCTCGTCATTATTGATATTTATAGCACGCTATCAGTCCGAGGAAAAGACGGCGCTTTTAAAGCAGAACGCGCAGACCGTCTCGCAGACTGCCGCGGCGCTTATTCAAAAGGGCTACTCGCTCGAAGAGAGCAACAAGGATTCGACTCTGCTCATGAGCGTTTCGACCGCTCAGCTCTCGCAGGCGATAGATGCGGACATTTATATATGCGATACCGACGGCAAGATAATCTGCTGCAAGGATATATGGCAGTCGGATCTCGTGATGTACATGGGCGAGTGCATAGTCCACAGCAAATATACAGTCCCCGAAACAGCTCTGTCGAAGCTCAGCAGCGGCGGATATACAGAGACCGGCACGCTCGGCGGAATGTACAAGAGCTCGCATTTTGTAAGCGTTGAGCCGATAATAGCCTCCGGCAAATTCTGCGGCGCGGTCATCGCCGCGCAGGATACGGATTCGCTGCACGAGCCTGTCAGGGCGATGCTCAAGATGTTCCTGTTCTCGGCACTTCTCGCGCTCGCGATAGCGTTCGTTGCAACATACGTTATGACCTATCAGATGACAAAGCCCCTGCGCGAGATGTCGGCGGCGGCAAAGCAGTATGCCAAGGGCGATTTCAGCAACCGAATCTCGGTGCCCTATCATAAAGTATTGGGCGGCGACGAGGACGAGGTCGCAGAGCTTGTGACGGCGTTCAACTCGATGGCGAACGCGCTTTCGGCTATCGAGACTTCGAGACGCAATTTCGTCGCGAATGTTTCGCATGAGTTAAAGACCCCGATGACCACCATCGGCGGATTCATAGACGGAATACTCGACGGCACGATAGATTCGTCGAAGAGCACATACTATCTCAGAATAGTCTCCGATGAGGTCAAGCGCCTTTCTCGCCTTGTCACGGGTATGCTCAATATGTCGAAGATAGAGGCGGGTCAGTT
>JBNMIN010000076.1:0-10341 GCA_050873305.1 Oscillospiraceae bacterium | reverse complement strand
TAGTGACTCGGGTCGCGCGGCTTCTGCTCCGGCACTTCGTCCGGCACGCCTATCGCAACGCCTATCATATACTGAAGATCAACGGGAATGTCTATCTCACCGCGCCAATAAGCGCCCTTGTCGGCGTCGTCAAACAGCGCGCCCGCGCTGCCGACTATGCAGGTGCCGAGTCCGAGTCCCTTTGCGGCGATGCATATGTTCTCGACCATGATTCCGGCATCCATCTGACTGCCAGGCTTTGCAAATATTGCGGCGAACACCGGCGCATTGTGATAGAACGGGTTCTTGTCGCTTCGCGTGTGAACGGGAGTGTCCCAGCCGACGATATTCTTGAAATCTATCTGCATCTGGCGCAGCATAGCGTCGTTGCATATGAATCTGACATGGCAGGGCTGGCAGTTGCGCCCGCTCGGAGCCATCATCGCCGCCGCAGTCAGCGTGTCGAGCTGAGCGTCGGTGAGCATTATGGGCTTATATTCTCTTATCGTCTGGCGCGTGAGTACGGCGTCGGTGACCTCATTTTTAATTATATCAGCCATCCTTAAGGACCTCCTTGACGGCCTTGTTTATGACCCTGTCGTTGCGCTCGACCGAAAGCTCGGAGGCGTAGCCCTCGACTATCGTCTTGAACTCGTCCCCGCGCAGGCTCTTGAGGCAATCGTCGCGGTAGCGGTCGTAGTATTGCTTCGCCTCGTCCTCCGAGGGATTCTCTCTGAGGATGAGGAAAATATAGTTGTCCATGATAAGCACGGTGTTCGAGCCGACGGAGAGCTGCTGAACCTTTTCGAAGAAGCCCTCGGGATAGGAATCCGTGCCTTTTTTTATGAACTGGAGCTGATCCGAGACTGTCGAGTCCGGGTGCTTCTTGGAATAGAGCTCGACTATCTCGTTCATCGTCTGACCGTTGCCCAGACGCGTCGAAAGCTCCATGAACTCCTTGTTCATCTCCGCTTTCTGATCCGCAGTCATGACTACAGTATCGCCGTTCGCGTCGGTCGTTGTGAGATAGCCGGTTATGGCGCGGAAGGAGATATAATTTTCATTGTAGTAATTCTTTATATCGTCCTCGCTGACCGCATTTTCGCCGCCCTCGTCATAGATATAATAGAAAAGTCTGTTGCGTGAGGTGTCGGCGGTCTCTATTTTCATGAGCGTCTGCTTCGACACGCCGAGCTTCTCATAATAGCCCGAGAAAACATGCCACAGGTCTTCGAGATTGTTCGAAGCCGATCGCTTTTCGGAGGCGGAAAGAGTCAGTCCGTATTCGGAGAGCTTCGTGTTGACCGCGACATATTCGCAGCACAGCTCAATCGCGGCGTCGATCATCTGCTCGTTTGTCGCATCGGCGGCGAGCTCATATTTTTCGGGGAATGCGTGAACCTGGTCGAAATAATATAAAAACGTCTCGTAGTCTATCTGCGCGCCCGAGATATTCAGCGCGCTCTTTTTGGATGCCGAACAGCCCGCAGTGCAGAATACGGCGGCAAGGCAGAGCAGAACGGCGATAAAGCTTTTGAACTTCTTCATTTTCGTTTATCCTTTCATCAGAAATCGAGCCATGCGGAGGCATCCGCGTCGGAGGGCATGCGCCAGTCGCCGCGAGGCGAAAGGCTGACAGAGCCGACCTTCGGGCCGTCCGGTATGCAGGAGCGTTTGAACTGCTGGGAGAAGAATCTCTTCATAAAGAGCCTGCGCCATTTTTCAATCTGCTCGCGGCTGTATACTCCGTCAAACGCGCGGCACGCCATGAACATGAGCTTGTCGGGTGAAGCGCCGAAGCGCTGGAAATGATAGAGGAAGAAATCGTGAACCTCATAGGGGCCGAGTGTGTCCTCGGTCTTTTGCGCTATCTTTCCGTTTTTGTCGGGCGGGAGCAGTTCGGGGCTGACCGGAGTCGCGAGTATCTCGCGGAGCACCTCGCCGAGCTTGCCTCCCCTCTCGTCCGCAACGAAATCGACGAGATATCGCACGAGCGTCTTGGGCACGGAGCAGTTGACTCCGTACATGCTCATGTGGTCGGCATTATATGTGCACCAGCCGAGCGCAAGCTCGGACAGGTCTCCGGTGCCGACGAGCAGCGCACCCTCTTTGTTCGCGGTGTCCATGAGTATCTGCGTGCGCTCGCGCGCCTGAACATTTTCATAAGTCACATCTAGTATGTTCATATCGTGACCTATGTCCCGCATATGCTGAGTACACGCGGGGACAATATCTATATCCCTGAGCTGAGCTCCGATGCACTCGGTGAGCGTGACGGCGCTCGACTTCGTGCGCTTCGTCGTGCCGAAGCCCGGCATCGTGATGCAGATTATATTTTCTTTCGGCAGGGCGAGAAGGTCAAAAGCCTTGTCCGCAACGAGCAGAGCAAGCGCCGAATCAAGTCCGCCCGAGATGCCGATGACTGCCTTTTTAAGCCCGATATGCTCGATTCTCTTCGCTAGTCCCGCCGCCTGGATATTGAATATCTCGGCGCAGCGCGCGCGTCTGACTTTTTCATCCGAGGGCACGAACGGGTGCGCGTCGAAAGCCCTGTCTATATCGCTCTCTTTGAGCTCCGGCAGGGTTATATCAACGCGCCTTATATCGCGGTCAGCGTAACGAGCCGCGTTGTCATAAAATTCGCTGTTGCGGCGCAGAGCTTCGAGCTTTTTGATATCGATGCAGGCGTATACCGCCGCGCCGTTTCGCTCAAAGCGCTCGTTTCTCGCGAGTATGCCGCCGTTTTCGGCTATCGTACACGCGCCGGAGAACACAAGGTCTGTCGTGCTCTCTCCGATGCCGGCGGAGGAATAGACATAGCCGCAGTAGCACCGCGCGCTCATCTGCTCAATGAGGCTCAGCCTGAAATCGTTCTTTGTGACCATCTCGTCGGAGGCGGAGATATTTACTATTATATCCGCGCCGCTGAGCGCAAGGACGGTTCCGGGCGACACAGGCACCCACATATCCTCGCACAGCTCAATTCCGACCGCCGCGCCGTTGTCTGCGCAGAAAAGCATATTGCCGAACGGTATCTCCTGCCCGCAGAGCGTGACGGTATCGCACGGCGTATCAAGCCCCGAGACGAAGTGGCGCTTTTCATAGAACTCATTGTAATTCGGCAGATAGCTCTTCGGGACAACGCCCACGAGCCTGCCGTTTTGGAACGCGGCGGCGCAGTTGAAGAGCCTGCCGCGCACGCGCACCGGGAGTCCGACTATCACGAGCGCGCCGATATCGGCACATTCAAGAATGAGCCTGCCGAGCGCAGTCTCCGCGCTTTCAATAAGCCTGTCCTGCGAAAAAAGATCGGAGCAGGTATAGCCGGTTATGCACAGCTCCGGCAGGGCGATTATCTGCGCGCCGGATGAAGCCGCCCCTTTTATCAGCGGCAGCATATTATCAACATTTTTATCAGCCGCGCCGACCGTCACCCTCGGGCAGACCGCCGCGGTCTTGACAAATCCGAAATCCTTCAAGATATCACGTTCCCTTTCGCGAATCTTATTATACAGATTATAGTATATACTAATCCGCGCTTTAAATCAATCCTTTTCATTTTTCGGAGGTGATTCCACGGACTCGTTTTGTTCGCTCGTTTCTTCGATAAATTCGGCTGTCTGGGGAGTCCCGCTGCTCGTCGCTTTCACGGGCACGGGGCTTCTGCTGAGCGTGCGGTCGGGATTTTTCCAGATAACGCACATTGGGACATGGATGAAAACGACGCTCGGCAGTATCTTCAGCAAAAAGAGCCGAGAATCCGGCAAAGGCTCGATATCGCAGACGCAGGCGCTCTCCGCCGCGCTCGCCGCGTGCATGGGCACGGGCAACATAGTCGGCGTGGCGGCGGCGATAGCCTCCGGCGGTGCGGGCGCGGTTTTCTGGATGGTGATAAGCGCGATAATCGGCATGATGAGCGCGTGCTGCGAAAATATACTCGGCATAAAATACAGATACCGCGACGGAAAAGGCGAATGGATGGGCGGCGCGTTCGTCTATATGGAGCGCGGGCTGGGATTCAAGCACATGGCAAAAATTTTCTGCGTTCTGTTAGTCATAGCCTCGCTCGGCATCGGAAACATGACGCAGGCGAACGCCGCCGCGCTCTCGCTCTCCGGCTCGTTCGGGCTGAGTCCCGCGATAACGGGATTGATTCTCGCCGCCGGCGTGTTCGCGATAACCTGCGGCGGGCTCAAGAGGATCGCATCGGCGGCGGAGAAGATAATCCCCGCCATGACGGCGATATTCATTCTCGCGAGCTTCGCGGTCATAATAAAGAACTTCCGCGCCGTGCCGTCGGCGTGTTCGCGCATAATATCCGAGGCTTTTTCGCTGCGTGCGGCGGCGGGCGGAGCGGCGGGCTACGGGATAAAAAAAGCTCTGCGCTACGGGGTGGCGCGCGGAGTTTTTTCAAACGAAGCGGGACTCGGCAGCAACGCGATAATCCACGCTGCGGCGCAGACGGATTCACCCGCCGAGCAGGGCTGCTGGGGCATACTTGAGGTTTTTCTCGACACGGTCGTCATGTGCACCGTGACTGCAATAACCCTCTTGGTCTCCGGCGCGCCGACGGACGGCGACGGCTCTCTCGCCTGCGCCGAGGCATTCGGCAGCGTGTTCGGAAAAGCCGGGAACATTTTCGTCTGCGTGAGCATCTGCGTCTTTGCCTTCGCCACGCTTATCGGCTGGTCATATTACGGGCGGCGCGGGCTCGAATATCTTCTGGGCGCAAAGAGCGCGAAGATATACAACATAATTTACGCCGCGGCGGTATTTGTCGGGTGCGTCGCCGATCTCGAGCTCGTATGGGAGCTCTCCGACCTCGCGAACGCGCTCATGGCGGTGCCGAATCTCATCTCGCTATGCCTGCTCAGCGGCGAAGCGACAAAAGAGCTGAAAAAGACATATCATAATTGATATATAGGTATTGATTTATTGATATAACCATGTATAATATAAGAAGTATAAATATGCTGTATTGTGGGGATTTGTGCGAAAGCGGCAATTCAGGAAGCCGTTTCTGCGAAAAGTGCGTTGACATAGCTTCTCCGAAAGGTAAAGTACACAGCCCGGGCAGCATATATAATCAAGCTTCCGATAGCTGCCGCAGGGGCTGCACTGTTTAAAATTTTCGCAAACTTCGCGGGCGGATGATATCCGCCCCTACTGTCGATAAAATTAAGGCTTTGTAAAAATTTCGCGCCGCTCACGCGGCAACGGTGCGTCGGGGTCGCCGCACCCTACAATCTACACATCAATAAACTTGTATTAAATTCGCGGGCGGATATACGCCCCTACCGCATATATTTCACCTGTCATTTCAATCACAAGAAAAAATATTCGGAGTCGAATTATGCCGGGATTTTTATGTGATCTGCATATCCACTCGTGTCTGTCGCCCTGCGGCGACGAGGAGATGACTCCCTATAACCTTGTCAACATGGCAAAGGTCATGGGGCTGGATATCCTTGCGCTGACCGACCACAATTCCTCGCTCAACTGCCCCGCCGCGGCGCGCGCGGCCGAAGAGGCGAGAATCGCTTTCGTGCCCGGCATGGAGCTGACAACTTCAGAGGAAGTTCACGTCGTGTGCCTGTTTCCCGATATCGATTCCGCACTCGCGTTTTCAGGCTATGTTTCTGAGCGCCTGCCGAAGATTAAAAATCGGCTCGATATTTTCGGCGAGCAGCTGATAATGGACGACCGTGACGGCATTCTCGGGCGCGAGGAGAATCTGCTGAGTACGGCGAGCTTTATTTCAATCGGCGAGGTTTTTCCGCTCGTCTCCGGCTTCGGCGGGGTCTGCTATCCCGCGCATGTTGACCGCCCGTCGTTCAGCGTGGTTGCAAACCTCGGCTCGTTCGACGAAAACTGGGGATTCGCAAACGCCGAGATGTCCGCTTTCGCTCAGGCGGACAGGCTCGTTGAAGAGCATCCGCTGCTCCGAAAAATGAGGCTTCTGCGCGCGTCCGACGCGCACTGTCTCGAAAATGTCGGCTCGGCGAGCACCGAGCTTGAGCTCCCCTGCGCATCGCCGCAGGCGGTCATTGATCTGTTGAAAGGTAATTACTACCTGTAGGGTATGTAATTGGTATATAGTTTATCGATATTTTTTTCCTTAAACTGTAGCAATTTTCAGACCCGCATGATATAATTACTCTTAATGTGAAAAGGAAACTCCTTTTTGCCTATCTGTTATTTTTCTCAAACCTAAGGAGGGAAAGGCTACAAATGCTCAAAAAAATCAGTAAGATACCTTTTTCCGGCACCCCGGAACAGGAAGAGAAGCTCAAGGCCGTTATCGCAGAATGCAACGGCGACAAGAGCCTGCTGATGCACGTCATGCAGGAGGCTCAGCTCATCTACGGTTATCTTCCGTTCGAGGTACAGGCTATGATAGCCGAGGGAATGGACGTTCCGCTCGAGAAGGTATACGGCGTATCGACTTTCTACGCCCAGTTCGCTCTGAGCCCCAAGGGCAGATACAACATCTCCGTATGTCTCGGAACCGCCTGCTATGTCAAAGGCTCGCAGGCTATCCTCGACAAGATAAGCGAGAGACTCGGCATCGGCCCCGGCGAGTGCAGTGATGACGCGTGCTTCTCCATCGAAGCCTGCCGCTGCATCGGCGCGTGCGGACTCGCTCCCGTCATGACGATCAACGACGATGTCTACGGCAGACTCACCCCCGATCAGATAGACGGCATTCTCGACAAATACCTGGACGCTTAACGCCATGCGCGAGCTGTCACTCAACATTCTCGATATAGCCCAGAACTCCATATCCGCCGGAGCGTCGCTGATAGAAATAGACGTCAGCGAAAGCAGAGGAGAGCATCTTCTCACGCTCACGGTTTCCGACAACGGCTGCGGCATGGACGAAGAACAGCTTCGAAATGTCTGCGATCCGTTTTTCACCACGCGCACAACGCGCAAGGTCGGCATGGGCATACCGCTGTTCCGCCTCGCGGCAGAGCAGACCGGCGGCAGTTTTGAGATAACCTCCAAAAAAGGCGTCGGCACCTCCACAAAAGCGGTATTTCATTCGGACAGCATCGACTTCACTCCCCTCGGGGACATGACCTCGACGGTAACGGTGCTCATATCAATGAACACCGACAGGGATTTTATCTACCGCCGCTCGGTCGATAAAAAAGAATTCGTGCTCGACACGCGGGAAATCAAAAATATCCTCGACGGCGTGCCGCTCGACAATCCGGATGTTGTGCAGTGGATGAAAGAATATATCGACGAGAACACAGCGCTACTTTAAAAAACATATGACGGCGCCAGGCGCCGGGAAAGGAATAACCATGAAATCACTTGCTGAACTTAACGCAATAAGAGATAAGGCAAAGGCCAATATGAATATCCGCGAAGACAACGAGAATGCGACCCGCGTGCTCGTCGGAATGGCAACCTGCGGCATCGCGGCGGGTGCAAAGCCCGTGCTCACCGCACTCGTTGACGAGATTGCACGCCGCAATCTCAGCCATGTCACCGTCTCGCAGACGGGCTGCATCGGCATGTGCCAGTATGAGCCGATAGTCGAGGTTCTCGAACCCGGCAAAGAAAAGGTCACCTATGTCAAGGTAACGCCCGAAATGGTCGCGCGCATCGTCAGCGATCATCTCGTCAACGGCAACCCCGTCGGCGAATTCACGGTCGGCGCTATCGCCAAATAACAAGGAGGAAAATCAATGTATCGTTCACACGTTCTTGTCTGCGGCGGTACCGGCTGTACTTCTTCTCACAGTGCAGAAATAATTGCCGAGTTTGAAAAGGAGATCGCCGAAAAAGGTCTCGCAGACGAAATCAAGGTCATCAGGACAGGCTGCTTCGGCCTGTGCGCCCTGGGTCCGATAGTCGTTGTTTATCCCGAAGGCGCGTTCTACAGCCAGATAAAGGTTGAGGACGTTCCGGAGATAGTTGACGAGCACCTCATCAAGGGCAGAATAGTCAAGCATCTGCTCTACGATGATACCGTCGCCGGCGACACCGTCAAGAGCCTCAACGAGACTCAGTTCTACAAGAAGCAGAAGAGAGTCGCGCTGCGCAACTGCGGCGTTATCGACCCCGAAAACATCAATGAATACATAGCCATGGACGGCTACCAGGCTCTCGCAAAGTGCCTGACCGAATACACCCCGGACGAGGTCATCCAGATAGTCAAGGATTCCGGTCTGCGCGGCAGAGGCGGCGGCGGATTCCCGACGGGTCTGAAATGGAGCTTCACCCGCAAGAACGAAGCAGATCAGAAATATGTCGTCTGCAACGCCGACGAGGGCGACCCGGGCGCATTCATGGATCGCTCCGTACTCGAGGGCGACCCGCACTGCATCGTTGAAGCAATGGCGATATGCGGCTACGCCACCGGCGCGACCGAGGGCTATATCTATGTCCGCGCGGAGTACCCGATAGCGGTCAAGAGACTTCAGATAGCAATAGACGAAGCGCGCGAGCTCGGACTGCTCGGCAAGAACATCTTCGACAGCGGCTTCGACTTCGACCTTCATATAAGACTCGGTGCAGGCGCATTCGTCTGCGGCGAGGAGACCGCGCTCATGACCTCCATCGAGGGCAACCGCGGTGAGCCCCGTCCGAGACCTCCGTTCCCGGCGGAAAAGGGTCTTTTCGGAAAGCCCACTACCGAGAACAACGTCGAGACCTTTGCAAACATCCCGCAGATAATCCTGCACGGCGCGGAGAGCTTCGCCTCCATGGGCACCGAGCGCTCCAAGGGCACCAAGGTCTTTGCACTCGGCGGCAACATCAAGCACACCGGACTCGTTGAGATCCCCATGGGCACGACCCTGCGCGAGATCGTCGAGGACATCGGCGGCGGCATTCCCAACGGCAGAAAGTTCAAGGCGGCTCAGACCGGCGGACCCTCCGGCGGATGCATCCCCGCGAGTCTCATGGACACCGAGATAGACTACGACAACCTCACCGCCATCGGCTGCATGATGGGTTCGGGCGGACTTATTGTCATGGACGACAGCAACTGCATGGTCGATATAGCCAAGTTCTTCCTTGACTTCACCGTTGACGAGTCCTGCGGAAAGTGCTCCCCCTGCCGTATCGGCACGAGAAGAATGCAGGAGATACTCGAAAAAATCATCGCCGGCAAGGCGACTCTCGAGGATCTGGACAAGCTCGAAGAGCTCGCCCATTACATCAAAGAAAACTCCCTTTGCGGACTCGGCCAGACGGCTCCCAACCCCGTCCTTGCGACCCTCAAGTTCTTCCGCGAGGAGTATATAGCGCATATAGTCGACAAGAAGTGTCCCGCAGGCGTATGTAAGGCGCTGCTGAGCTTCAAGATTGACAAGGATCTGTGCATCGGCTGCGGTCTCTGCGCCAGAAACTGCCCCGTCTCGGCAATCGGCAAGACCGACTATGTCGCAGAGGGTCACAAGCTGCCGTCGTACACTATCGACACGGCGAAGTGCATCAAGTGCGGCGTCTGCATGGAGAACTGCAAGCGCGCCAAGGCAATCAGCAAAGGTTAAGGAAGGAGGGTCAACACAGCATGGAAATGGTAAACATAAAGATAAACAACATGCCCCTGAGCGTACCCAAGGGCATATCCATACTTGAGGCGGCGCGTATGGCCGGCATTGAGATCCCGACCCTCTGCTACCTCAAGAAGATAAACGAGATCGGCGCATGCCGCATCTGCATGGTCGAGGTCAAGGGCGCTCGTTCGCTCGTGACCGCCTGCGTGTACCCCGTTAACGAGGGTATGGAGATATTCACAAACACCGAGCGTGTCCGCAAGAGCCGCAAGATGACCCTTGAGCTCATTCTTTCGACGCATGACAGAAAGTGTCTCTCGTGCGTCCGCAGCGGAACCTGCGAGCTTCAGCAGCTCTGCAAGGAGTTCGGCGTTGACGACGAGACCCGTTTCGACGGCGCGAATCCCGTTCACGAATACGACGATTCCGCAATTCATATGATAAGAGACAACGGCAAGTGCATTCTCTGCCGCCGCTGCGTCGCAGCATGTCAGGCTCAGCACATCTCCGTTATCGGCGCGAATGCCCGCGGATTTGACACCCACATAGGCTCGGCGTTCGAGAGACCGCTCGATTCCGTGGCGTGTGTTTCCTGCGGTCAGTGCATAGTCAACTGCCCGACCGGCGCTATATATGAGAAGGACGACACCGCAAAGGTTCTCGAGGCTATCAACGATCCCGAGAAGTTCGTCGTTGTTCACACCGCGCCTTCGATTCGCGTCACCCTCGGCGAGTGCTTCGGAATGCACATCGGCACCAATGTTCAGGGCAAGATGGTCGCGGCGCTCAGACGCCTCGGCTTCGACAAGGTCTTTGACACCGACTTCGGCGCAGACCTCACAAT
>JBNMIN010000075.1:0-10364 GCA_050873305.1 Oscillospiraceae bacterium | reverse complement strand
GGTTGACGGAATACATTATTATTTCGTTGACAAGGATTATTTCATGCGCAAGATAGATGAGGGACAGGTTCTTGAATATGCGCAGTACGGCATAAATTATTACGGAACTCCCAAAGCTCCCGTTGACGAACTTCTTGCTCAGGGCAGAACCGTGTTCCTTAAAATCGAGGTTCAGGGTGCGGAGAAAATCCGCAAACTCTATCCCGAAGCCGTCAGCATCTTCCTCATGCCCCCGTCAATGGCAGCGCTCGAAGAGAGACTTCGCTGCCGCGAGAGCGAGGACGAGGAGGATATCCAGCGCCGCCTTACCATCGCAGTTGACGAGATAAAGCGCGCTGTTGAATATGACTACATAGTCATCAACGACATAGTTTCATATGCCGTGAGTGATATATGCACTATTCTTGATGCGGAAAAGCAGAAAACTTTCCGCTGCAAAAACATTATAAGCGAGGTAATCAACAATGTTTAATCCTGATCTCAGAGGCGTTCTTAAAAATCACCTGAGCCGTTATTCTCTTGTTACGGCAACCGCGAAGAGAGCACGCGCTATCTCCGAAGATGCCGAGGAGAAGCAGATAATCCTTACCGAGAAGCCAGTTTCCATGGCTATCGATGAGATCCTCAGCGGCAAATATATCATTATCGAGCCGGAAGAGATCCGCAACATCTGACGCTTTTTCACGGAGTGTGACTCAAATGTACGCACAGGTCGCCGTCGAGAACGTCAACTGTACGTTCGATAAGGACTATGATTACAGCATACCGCAGCAGCTCGAGGGCAAAGCTCTCGTCGGCTGCCGCGTTGCCGTACCGTTCGGCGTCGGCAACAAAAAGCGCATAGGAATTATCACGCGGCTGACCGATTCGACTCAAGGAAAAAGAATAAAGTCTATCTCAGCGGTGCTCGATGAAGCGCCGCTTCTTAGTAATGAGATGATGTCGCTCGCCCGCTGGATATCTGAGCAGACTTTCTGCACCTACTATGAAGCGGTAAAGGCTATGCTTCCCGCCGGGATAAATCATAAAATAATACGCTCATTTTGTGCCGTTCCGGGCGTTGATGAGAGTATCATCGCTTCGCTCGACTCCGATGAGAAGCAGGTATATGACTATCTGCTCTCGCGTTCGGGTTATGTCAAGCCCGAGAATTTTTTGAAAACTCTCGGCTTCGATGTTTCTTCGGATATTCCGGAACGCCTTCTTAAAGCCGGACTTCTCGCCGCAAATGACGATGCGGTGCGCAACATCGGGGATAATAATATCCGTATGGTGCGCCTGTGTGAGGGCTCAGACGATGTGTCGATGACAAAGAAGCAGAGCGAAGTTGTCAATGTTTTGAAAGATGTCGGCTCTGTGAGTGTCAAAGAGCTGTGTTATTTCACGGGCTATACGCCGTCGGTTATATCCGCGCTCGAAAAGAAAGGCGTTGTTGAATGTTTTGAGTGCGAAGAGCTTCGGAGCTTCGTCAGCAGATATGCCGTAAAAAGCGCGTATGACAGCGGCGAGATACATCTCACCGACGAACAGCAGAAAGCTTATGACGGTCTGCTCGAAGATTACAAAAGCGGTACGGGTAAGACTGCACTTCTTTACGGCGTTACCGGAAGCGGCAAGACGTCAGTTTATTTGAAGCTCATAGACTCAGTTCTTGCAGATAATAAGACGGTTATAGTTATGGTGCCGGAAATATCGCTGACCCCGCAGACTCTCTCGGTGTTTCATTCGAGATACAATGACGGCGTTGCGGTTTTTCACAGCGCACTGTCCGCAGGAGAAAGAGCTGATGAGTGGAAGCGCGTTAAAAACGGCGATGCAAAAATAGTTATAGGCACCCGTTCTGCGGTTTTTGCGCCGCTTGAAAATATCGGACTTATAATAATCGACGAAGAGCAGGAGCATACATATAAATCGGAGCAGACTCCGCGCTATAATGCCAAAAGCGTGGCGAGATACCGTGCTGCGTGGCATAAGGGCTTGACCTTGCTCGCGTCCGCTACGCCGAGTGTAGAATCTTTCGCCGCGGCGAAGAGCGGCAAGTATTCTTTCTATAAGCTGAAAAACAGATACGGCAAAGCGGTGCTTCCGCAGGTCATTACCGTTGATATGCGCAACGAACAGCAGACGGAAAACCGCGAGCTGGGCCGCGAGCTTATAGAAGAGCTGAACAAAAACCGCGCGGACGGCAAGCAGTCGATAGTGCTGATAAACCGTCGCGGATATAATACATTCGTCTCGTGCACTGCGTGCGGTGAGGTTGTTACCTGTCCGAACTGCAGTATTTCCATGACCTATCATGCGGCGAACGGCAGATTGATGTGCCATTACTGCGGATATTCCATGCGTTTTACGCAGGAGTGCCCGTCCTGTCACAAGCCCGCGCTGAGATATGCCGGGTTCGGGACGCAAAGAATAGAAGACGAGCTTGAAAAGGCCGTGCCTGGAGCGCGTATTATGCGCATGGATACCGATACCGCTTCGTCGAGATTTGCTCATGAGGAGTGCCTGAACGCTTTCGCGAGAGGCGATTATGATATACTTGTCGGCACCCAGATGGTCGCAAAGGGTTTGAACTTTGAAAATGTTACGCTTGCGGCTGTCGTTTCGGTTGATCAGCAGCTTTATAATGACGATTTCAGAAGCCTTGAGCGCACTTTTTCGCTGCTAACTCAGGTCGTCGGCCGTTCGGGACGCGGAGAGCACCCCGGAAAAGCCATCATTCAGACACTGACGCCCGAAAATGAGATAATAAGGCTTGCGGCAAAGCAGGACTATGATGCGTTCTATGATACGGAAATACGCATGAGGCGTTTAATGATATATCCGCCGTTTTGCGATATATGCGTTGTCGGGTTTTCCGGCGCGGACGAAGTCAAAACCCGTGTTGCTTCTCAGCGCACGCTCGACAAAATAAAAGAACTGACAGCAGGGGAATATAAAAACGAAAAGCTTATCGTTCTCGGACCTCTGCCCGCGCGGGTGCCGCGCGTCAATAAAAAATACAGATACAGACTTATAATAAAATGCAGAAACACAAAGGGATTCCGCAGCATGATATCGGAGATACTCAAAGATTTTTACGGCGACAGCAAATTTTCAGATGTCTCCGTCTATGCCGACATGAACCCCGAAATAACCGTATGATCGAAGGAGGACAATAAAAATGGCGATGAGAAACATAGTTAAGCTCGGCGATCCGATGCTTAAAAAGCACAGCAGGACGGTCGAAAAGTTTGATGACCGTCTGGCTCAGCTCATTGACGATATGAAAGAGACGATGTATGCAAACGACGGATGCGGCCTTGCGGCGGTGCAGGTCGGTGTTCTCAAGAGGGTAGTTGTTCTCGACGTCGGCGACGGCTGCATTGAGCTTGTGAATCCCGAGATAATCTTCCGCGACGGCGAACAGCGCGAAGCCGAGGGCTGCCTTTCTATCCCCGGTGAGTACGGCACGACTATCCGCCCGGCAGTGGTGAAAGTCAAAGCTCAGGACAGAAACGGCAAGTGGCAGGTTCTAAAAGGCGAGGGACTCAAGGCGAGATGCTTCTGCCATGAGATAGATCACCTCGACGGAATCCTGTTCACTCAGAGACTCGCAGACCCGATGGAGCATAAGGAGAATTTATGAGAATAGTTTTTATGGGCACTCCGGATTTTTCCGTTCCGTGCCTTCAAGCACTTATAGATGACGGACACGACGTCTGCGCCGTGTTCACTCAGCCGGATAAACCCAAAGGACGCCACGGCGTTCTGACTCCGCCGCCCGTCAAAGAGCTTGCGCTCAAATATGATATCCCCGTATATCAGCCGAAAACGCTGAAAACGGACGAAGCAAAAGAGCTTTTCAAATCGCTCAATGCAGACCTCGCAATAGTCGTCGCCTACGGAAAGATACTTCCCGGCGAGTTTATCCATGCGCCGAAGTACGGCTGCATCAATATGCACGCCTCGCTGCTCCCGAAACTGCGCGGCGCAGCACCCATTCAATGGTCTATAATCACCGGAGAAAAGCGCACCGGAGTCACATCCATGCAGATGGACGAGGGACTTGATACCGGAGATATGCTTATCTCAAAGAGCGTTGAAATAGGCGAAAACGAGACCGCCGAAGAGCTACATGACAGACTGTCATTACTCGGCTCGGAAGTCATGCGTGAGACTATATCTGCGCTTCAGGCGGGAAATCTCCATCCTGTGAAGCAGGATAACGAAAAGAGCACATATGCTCCTATACTTACCAAGGAGCTTTCAAAAATAGATTGGAATGATACCGCACAGCATATACATGATAAGATAAGAGGATTGTATTCATGGCCGGGTGCGTCGGGCGAACTCGACGGCAAGGTCATAAAGATACATTCGTCGCGCCTTGCGGGTTCGTGCAGCGGAAAGCCGGGAGAGATAATTGAAAGCGGCAAACGCCTTGTTGTCTCCTGCGGAGACGGCAACGCCGTTGAGATACTCGTTCTTCAGGCTCCCGGAAAACGGGCGATGCCGGCTCAGGATTTCCTGCGCGGCAATCCGATTGAAAAGGGCGCATTCTTTGAATGACCGTTAGGAGGTTCGGCTTATGGGCTGGATGTATTACTATGATTACTATTTTCTGATTCTCGTTGTCCCGGCGATGCTTATCGCGCTGTGGGCGCAGATAAAAGTAAAGACCACTTTCGCTTCGCAGTCAAAAAGACTCAGCTCGCGCGGCCTTACCGGCGCGCAGGCGGCGATGCAGGTGCTCAAATATTACGGAATAAACGATGTTCGCATAGAGCGCGTAGCGGGCGATTTAACAGATCACTATGACCCGAGGACGAATGTTATAAGACTTTCGGATAAAGTCTATAACAACACCTCTATAGCCGCTATAGGCGTTGCCTGCCACGAGGCAGGACACGCCGCGCAGCATGCAGAGGGCTATATGCCGATAAAAATCAGAAACGCGATTATCCCTGTCTGCAATATTGGTTCAACTATAGGTCTGCCGCTTGCAATATTGGGATATATTCTCAGCTTTGAGCCGCTTATCACATTTGGCCTGTTGCTCTATGCACTTATCGCAGTGTTTCAGCTTGTCACTCTGCCGGTTGAGTTCAATGCGAGCCGCAGAGCGCTGAAAGTTATTGAAGAAACCGGTGTCCTGGACGATGACGAGCGCGCAGGCGCAAGAAAAGTTCTTTCTGCGGCGGCGATGACATATGTTGCGTCGCTTCTCGTGGCGCTTGCAAATCTGCTGAGGTTTGTTATACGCTTCAGCGGCAGAAATCGAAGAAATTGAACGGAGTGTATCGTTAATGAGTAAGAGCGCACGCCAGAGCGCGTTTGAAATACTTTATAAAGTTGAGCGCAGCGGGGCGTATTCGAATCTTGCTCTCGATGCACAGCTCTCGTCGAAAGACGGAGCTGACGGCGACTCGGCTCTTTTGACGGCACTCGTATACGGCGTGCTTGAAAGGCTTATAACGCTTGATTATAACATCACGCTTTATTTGCGTCAGCCGCTGAAAAAGCTCAAGCCGGAGGTGCTAATTGCACTGCGCATCGGCGCTTATCAGCTGCTGTTTATGGACAGGATCCCTGAGAGCGCGGCGGTCAACGAGAGCGTGAAGCTCGTCAAAAACAACCGCGCGCAGTTTGCGGCGGGACTTGTAAATGCAGTGCTCAGAAAAGTAGCTTCAAACGGATTACAGCTGCCCGATGAATCGGACATGCTCAAATTCATGAGCGTCAAATATTCCGTACCGGAGCAGACCGTCAAGCTTTTTATGGATGCTTATTCCGACAAGATCGCCTGCGAGATATTTGAAGCAATGTCCGAGCGCGCGAAGATATTTGTTCGCGTGAACACTCAAAAATGCACAGCGGACGAGCTTATCGAGATATTAGCCCGACAGGGCGTTGAGGGTAAGAAAATCGACGGCTTCCCGAACGCACTTGAATTGGTGAACGGCGGTGCGGTGGAGCATCTTGATGCATATAAAAAAGGACTTTTTCATGTGCAGGATCTTTCGTCACAGCTTTGCTGCATGGCGCTCGACCCGCAGCCGGGAGATACTGTATATGATATGTGCGCAGCACCCGGAGGTAAAAGCTTTACACTTGCCGAACTGACGGATTGTAAAGGCAAAATACTTGCCATGGATGTCTATCCATCAAGGCTTGCTCTTATCGAAAACGGAGCGGAAAGACTCGGGCTCGATAACATCGCGGTTATACCTAACGATGCCGCAAAAGTGAATCCGGCTTTGAAGAAAGCGGACAGAGTTTTGTGCGATGCCCCTTGTTCGGGACTCGGAATACTTCGCCGCAAGCCTGAGATACGCTATAAAACCCTTGAAGATATTGACAAATTACCGGTTTTGCAGTATGATATCCTGTGTTCATCCTCTGAATATGTCAAGGTTGGCGGTCGGTTAGTCTATTCTACCTGCTCGCTGAACCCGGCAGAAAATTCTGAGGTTTGCAGCAAGTTTCTCAGCGAACATAAAAATTTTGAGGCTGTTAAGATTTTTCCTGACATAAAAAGGGTAGATGGCAACGAAAATTACTTGACTTTGATGCCTCAAATACATGGAACGGACGGCTTCTTTATCGCAGCATTTACCAGAACGGAGTGAGCTTTTGAATACGACTGATGTAAAGTCAATGAACTTTACCGAGCTTTCTGCGGCTCTTTCCGAGATGGGACTTCCGTCATACAGAGCGAAGCAGATTTATTCATGGATTCATCAGAAATGCGCTCTCGATTACGATGAGATGACCAATCTTCCGCTGTCTCTGCGCGAGAAGCTGAAAGAAGAACTGCCGCTCAAAAAATGCACTATCGAACGCAAGCAGGTATCCGCAGAGGACGGAACGGTCAAATACCTTTTCGGTTTCGGCGGCAATGAATATGCCGAAAGCGTTTTGATGAAATATAAGTACGGATATACTATCTGCGTCTCGACTCAGATAGGCTGTAAGATGGGCTGTTCATTCTGCGCGTCCACTTTGGGTGGTTATGTCAGAAGTCTGCTTCCGTCTGAAATCCTCGGTCAGATATATACCGCTCAGCGCGACGAGAATATCCGAATCTCCCATATTGTCCTCATGGGCATGGGTGAACCGCTCGATAATTTTGATAATGTTATGCGTTTTCTTGAGCTTGTGACCTGTGAAGACGGGCTCAACATAAGCATGAGAAACATATCGCTTTCCACCTGCGGAATAGTTCCCGGGATATACAAACTGCTTGAAAAAAAGCTTCAGCTCACGCTTTCGATATCGCTTCACGCACCATATAACGAACTCAGATCGAAGATAATGCCGATCAACCGTCGGTATTCACTCGACGAGCTGATGCCGGCGTGCCGTGAATATGCAAAGGTTACTTCGAGAAGAATATCGTTTGAATATGCGATGCTCGGTGGGGTCAACGACAGCGATGAGTGTGCTCAGAAGCTTGCGGCGCTCTTGAAGGGTATGCTGTGCCATGTCAATCTCATACCCGTCAACGAGGTTGCCGAGAGTCCCTATAAACCGTCAACGCCGGAGCGCATTGAACGATTTATAAGCATACTCGAAAAGAAATCGATAAATGTTACGGTAAGGCGGAAGCTCGGCTCTGATATAGATGCTTCGTGCGGTCAGCTTCGGCTTCGTAAAATAAAAGAGCAGTAAGCTCAATTCGGAATTTTCTCAATTTCCGGGGGAAGATATGAAAATTGTTGCAAAGACAGACCAGGGAAAAGTCAGAAAAGACAATCAGGATTCGTTCGCTGCGGGAGAGCTTCCCGGCGGCGTAGTTTGGGCTGTTGTCTGCGACGGCATGGGCGGCGCGGCAGGCGGAAGCGTTGCCAGCCAGACTGCCGTTAAGATGATAAGTGAAAAAATCGCCTCCGGCTACCAGCACGGAATGAGCGACAGATCGATAAAAAATCTGCTGACCTCGGTCGTCGAGAATGCCAATTCTTCTATTTATGAGATGTCATGCTCGGTTGAGAGCCTCAACGGCATGGGCACGACGGTCGTCGCAGCCATGATAAGAGATAGAGAGCTTTATCTCGTTCATGCCGGAGACAGCAGGGCTTACCGAATTTCGCAGGAGGGCATAACCCAGCTCACGAGGGATCATTCGGTTGTTCAGGATATGGTTGAACACGGCGAATTGACACAGGAGCAGGCGAAAGATCACCCGCGAAAGAATATAATCACAAGGGCGCTCGGCGTGAGCGCGGACATAGAGACGGATTATTATCAGGATACTCTTAATGAGGGAGACGTTATTATCATTTGCACTGACGGTCTGACTAATTATGTTGAGACCGATGATATATATAATGCCACCAGAGACAATCATTATTACGAGTTTGCAGACAGGCTGATAAACCTTGCCAACGAGAACGGCGGCGGGGACAATATCACTGTTGTTGCAATGGCGTTTTAGGTTTCTGTATCCCAACAGGAGTGTGAGATTTAATGGATAATTATGTCGGAAAAAGACTTGACGGAAGGTATGAACTTCAGGAAGTCATTGGCGTTGGCGGAATGGCAGTTGTCTATAAGGCCTACGACAATATCGACGACAGGACGGTTGCCGTCAAAATTCTCAAGGATGAGTTCCTTGCAAGCGAGGAGTTTCGCCGCAGATTCAAGAATGAGTCCAAGGCGATAGCTGTGCTTTCTCATCCGAACATAGTCAAGGTTTATGATGTCAGCTACGGCGACAAGCTCCAGTATATCGTTATGGAGTATGTCGAGGGCATCACGCTCAAGGAGTATATTGAGCAGCAGGGCGTTATATCGTGGAAGGAGACCGTGCATTTTACAACGCAGATCCTCCGCGCACTTCAGCACGCTCATGACAAGGGCATCGTTCACCGCGACATCAAGCCGCAGAACATAATGCTTCTCGAAAACGGCACTATAAAAGTCACCGATTTCGGCATCGCGAGATTCAGCAGAAGCGAAACGAGAACAATGACCGATACCGCTATCGGCTCGGTTCATTATATCAGCCCCGAGCAAGCTCGCGGAGATATAACCGACGACAAGTCGGATATATATTCTGTCGGTGTTGTTATGTACGAGATGCTCACCGGTCAGTTACCGTTCCAGTCGGATAATTCTGTCTCGGTCGCTATTATGCAGCTCCAGACAGACCCGGTAAAGCCGCGCGAGATAAACAGCTCAATCCCCGAGGGACTCGAGCAGATAACCATGCGCGCTATGCAGAAGAACCCGAAGGACAGATATCAGTCCGCGGCTGAGATGATTCTCGACCTTGAGGAGTTCAAGCGCAACCCCTCGATAAAGTTTGATTACAGCTACTTTGTCGATAACGAGCCGACAAAGTTTGTTGACAAGACCGCGCCGGTTACTGTACCCATGGCTACCGCCAGCGACACGCGCGTTATAGACAACCCGCAGCCGGCACCTGAAGAGACCAACAAGACCACAGAGAAAAACAAGATGATTCCGATTCTTTCCGGAATTGTTATCGGATTCGTCGCCGTTCTTGCGATAGTTCTTATTTGCCTGTATTCGTTTACGGATGTTTTCAACAGAAAGCTTACCGTGCCGAAGCTCATAAACAAGAACTATGCCGAGGAGATTCTCGGCAACGACGACTATAAGAACTTCGTTATCAAAGTGAATGAAGTCCAGAACAGCTTCTATGAGCCCGGTCAGGTCTATGCGCAGGATCCCGCGGCAGGTACAAAGGTTGATAAGTCCAACAATGTTATCACCGTTACCGTTGCAGTCAGCGAGGAAAAAGCATCTGTTCCGAATGTTCTCAAGTATCAGCTCAACGATGCTATAACAAAGCTCAAAAATGCTGGCTTTGAGGTATATTCCGTTCCTCAGCAGAGCACGGAAAAGGCGGGCACTGTTCTGAGCACCTCGCCGGAATACGGCAGACAGGTGTCAAAGGGCTCGACAATAACAATTTATTATGCGAGCGAGCAGGAGCTTATCGAAGTTCCCAAGCTTATAGATGAGAATGTCGAGAACGCAAAGGCTATACTCGAGTCTCTCAACCTTGTTCTTGATGAGACAATAGATGAGAAAAACAGCGATAAGCCCAAGGGCACTATCATCGAACAGAGTTATGCCGAGGGCGAGAAAGTGCCGGAGGGAACTAAGATAAGAGTTACCGTCAGCACAGGCGTTGCGGCTTCTTCCGAGGCGAATATAACCATAACGCTTCCCAAATATTCGAGCGGCACTTCTAAGTCAATAAAGGCTGCAAACAATAATAACGTCTTTATGGATCAGAGCGTTATTCTCGACGGAAGCGAGTATACCATAACTGTAAACGGCTCAGGCAGCAGCAACCACATCAAGGTCTATATTGACTCCGAGCTGTACTATGAGTGCAATGTTGACTT
>JBNMIN010000074.1:0-10410 GCA_050873305.1 Oscillospiraceae bacterium | reverse complement strand
GTCCAGGCTTTCCTCGGCTTTGCCTCTCTCGCCGAGTGCCAGCTCTATCCCGTCAACGCCAAATATTATCTCTCCCTCGAGGGCGTGCCCATGGGCTATAATTGCCGCTCGAAGGACGCCTCGGCATTCACTCTCAGCCGCTGCATGGAGATAGATCAGATGCGCGAGCTGACCGAACAGTTCAAGGCAGATATGGGTATAGAATAATGCCCGAACTCGGATTTCAGTATGAATTAACGCGCTCCGACCGCAGGACGCTGAGCATAAAAATATCGCGCGATGCAAAAGTTCTGGTCTATGCGCCGCGCCGCATGAGCCTCAAACATATCGAAGATTTCCTCTTTGAAAAGCGCGAATGGGTGCTCAAAAATCTCGCAAAAGTGCAGGAACGCAAAGATATTTCCGATTCGTTCGTCCCGGGAGGGGAGTCGGGGCTTCTCCTGCTCGGGCGCGAATATCCGCTGATAAAAAAATCCGTGAAACGCGCGGGTTTTGACGACAGCAGCTTTTTCGTCCCCGACGGGCTCTCAGCTGAGGATACGGCGGCTGCGCTAAAAGAAGTCTACCGCTCGCTTGCCAAGAATTATCTCGTCCGCAGGACATATGAGCTTGCCGATCAGTTCGGCGAAACAGTCGCTTCGGTCAAGATAAATTCCGCGAGAACGCGCTGGGGTTCATGCACCTCAAAAGGGAATATAAACCTCTCGCTGTTTCTTGTCATGGCGCCCGAGGGTGCGGTTGATTACTGCATTATCCATGAGCTTTCGCATCTTAAACACATGGATCATTCGGCGGCGTTCTGGCGGCTTGTCGGTTCGCGGTGCCCGGATTATGAAAAACGCAAAGAGGAGCTGAGAGTTCTGAATCTCCGCCTCATGCGCGAAAAATGGTGAAAAAACGGCTGTGATCGGGCAATATATTTGCTCCGACCGCAGCCGATATTATTTCTGAAAACCGATTGACAACGGGAATAAATTCCATATATAATTAGCTTGTAAACGGCGCGTTCGGAGAATAACCGCCGACAAAAACAATGAAAAAAGGGATGGTCATGTGGCAAAAATAATTTCATTTATCGTATCTGTAATTATGTTCTGCTTCCCTGCGCTCAACATTCCGCACGTCAAGGTTGACGATACGAAGTTCAACACTGAGTATGCCAACGTTTTCGTTCACGGTCTCGCGGGCTGGGGCAGCTACACCTGGTATAACGATTTCCTGCCCTATTGGGGTATGTTCGGCGGCGACCTGATGCAGTATCTCAACGCCCGCGGCTTCGAGTGCTATTCCGCGGCGGTTGATCCCACAGGAAGCGCATGGGACAGAGCCTGCGAGCTCTATGCCCAGCTGACCGGCACCGTCACCGACTACGGCGAGGAGCATTCAAAGCGCTGCCACCACGACAGATACGGCGAGGATTATTCCTCCGATCCGCTTATCGATGAGTGAGCGCCGAGGATAAGATAAATCTTCTCGGTCATTCATTCGGCGGCGTGACCGTCAGACTTCTGGCTGAGCTTATGGCAAACGGCAGCGAGGCCGAGCGCGAGGCTTCGGGCAGCGATGTCTCCGACCTGTTCACGGGCGGAAAGGCAGATTGGATATATTCCGTAACGGCGCTCGCCGCTCCGCATAACGGCACGACAGCCTATCTCGTGCGCGATGCTATAATAAAGGATGTCAACGCCACCGCCGAAGAGCGCGCGGTTGTCGCCATGCTCACCGTTGCCACCGCTCCGCATCTCGACAGGGCGCTCTCGGACAGCGCGGAATATGACATGGACATCGACCACGCTCTCGCGATGAACGAGAATATCTCGACGCTCAAAAATGTCTATTATTTCTCCTATCCGTGCAGCGCGACCGAGCGCAATGCGGACGGCACTTACAGCCCGGTAGACGGCAATATAGATAGGCTCTTCAGAGCGTGTTCAGTCAGAATGGGTAAGTTCACCTGCACCACCAAGGGCGGCTATGTCGTCGACGAAAAGTGGTTCGAGAACGACGGACTCGTCAACAAAATCTCCGCTCTCGCTCCGTTCAATGCACCCTCTGCCGTTTACAGCGGCGGCGAAGTCGCAACGGGCGTTTGGAACATCATGCCGACCTTCAGCGGCGACCACCTCTCGATAAACGGCGGTCTGTTTGTCAACCACAATGTCCGCGTGTTCTATGTCGACCTGCTCTCGATGATAAACGAGCTGTAATATAATTTTCCCCACGCCTTGCAGGGGAGCGCTAAACAGAAGAATCCTACCCACGGTATTCCCTTGGGTAGGATTTTTGTTTGATATATTGGATTTTGTAGATGTAATTGGCAGCGATAAATAACTGCTATAATATCACAAATCATCACAATCGTGTAGGGCGGATATCATCCGCCTGCGATTTTTTGAGCAATTTTATTGTTACGCAACTTGTAGGGTGCGGCGACCTCGACGCACCGCTGCCGCGAAAGCGGCACGAAATTTCAGTAAGACTTATTATGCCGACCGTATAGGCGAACTCCGTTTGTCTATTAAATATATCACTTCCGGATGCGCGCCCGTAGTGACAGCTGCATAGCTTTTCAGCTTGTGTTCTTGAGCTATAAAAATGCCGTCAACCGAACCCGGTCAACGGCATTTTTTTCATTCAGCTTTCGTCAACATTAAAGGTGTATTAATCTGTTTTTGTAATGTCCGGCGGATTTTTCGTAGATTGGCGTTTACTGATATACTATCTCCGCCGCCTGCGAGGCGTTGCCTGCGGCGTCGTATGCGGTGATGCTGTATACCGTGCCGCTCTGCGCGTTTTCGATAACCGCCGCAGTGCTTTCATTGTATTCGCATCTTGCGAGGAACTTGCCGCCGGCGCATATTCTGTAATAGGCCACGCCGAAGTTGTCGGTCGATGCCTGCCAGCTGAGCACGGTGTTTCCGTCTCCGTCAACCGAGAAGCCGAGATTTGTCGGCTCGGTCGGCGCTTCGCTCTCGAGCACATGACCGTGCTTTAAGTAGTCAACATAGGTGTTGTGGAACATCGGGTCGACATACACGGGACTGTAGTAGTGGTTGTACGAGAATGTTATGATATTTTCAGCGTAGCGCGAGGCTATGTCCATCTGCTTGACGAGCCTGTCGAGCGTCGCGGTCACATCCTGCGTGTTCTCTGTCACGAGCGGAGTGGTTATGCCGGTAGTGCTGCTCTTTGCAACAGCGCTTGTGAAGTTCTCGACATTCGCCCAAAGGCGTATGTTCTTTCCGCTGAGCTTCACCGCGTCCGAGTACATTCTCCAGACATTGACGAGATTCTCTTCAATCGTCCAGCCTGCACCAACTGCGTCCTGCGGACAGAAGATATCGTGTTCGCGGAAGTTCACGGATTTTATAAACGAAGCCCAGAAGAGCTTCGCGCTCTCGATGCCGGGGTTCGCGCCGTACTGCGAGAAGAACGGGCTCAACAGCAGGGGAGCGTCCGCATCCGTGCGCTCGATAGCGTCGATTATCACATTGACGCCCTTTGCAATAAACGGCGATGACAGCTTGACGAGCGGACCGTTGCTCATCTCGGGCGTGAAGTACCAGCCGTAGAAAGCGTCGGGATATTTTGTAACATATTTGTTATATATCTCTTCAATCATGTCGGCGGAGACATTGCACAGCTCGCTGTAGTCCTTGCCGAAGCCGGATTTAGTCCACCACTCGTCATAGAGCCCTAGTCCGACCATGACCTTGATGCCTGAACCCTCGCAGTTTCTCAGCGCGGATTCAACAACATCCGCAGCGCCGAAAGTCGCGCCTGAAAATGTGCCGAGATTCGAGTTGTAGTAGACAGTCCATGTGCCGTCGGAAGCCTTGTGCGCCACATCCTGAATGATGAGGTACTTTATTCCGGCCTCCTTCATCGCGCCTATCTCATCCTGCCAGCGCTCGTCGTCCCAGTATGAGCTCATCCAGGACTGGAGAAATGTGCCGTTGAATTCGGCTTCGCATTTCTTCTCCGTGGGCATCGGGCAGATAATCAGTGCGATGCAGGTGATTATCCTGATAACCGTTCTGAATACGCTTGCCATATTTACCTCCTGTATTGCCTCTCGGGGGCTTTTTTATATTTCATATACTCCCGAGTCGAGCAGAGCGTATTCTCTGCTCCCGACTCTGAAATATTTGTATACAGGCTCGTTGAATGTGCGGTAGTCGTCGATGGCGTAGGTGTTGTTGCCGATCTGCACCGTGCGTATCTTGTGCGAGTCGCGGTTGCAGACATAGATGTTTCCGCGAATAAGAGTTATGCTCGTCGGATATGAAAACGCGCTCTGCGCTCCGCCGCCGATTCTGAGCAGAACGCGGGCTTCGTCTATCGAATAATTTATTATCGCGTCGCGCTCCGGCACAACGCACCAGAGCGATTTTTCATATGCAACGGGGTTGCACGCCGGCGCGCCCTGATATGTAAATTCATATCGCCTCACGCATGAGCCCTCGGGCGTGAAGAGCGAGAATGTTCCGGCTCTGTCGAGGGTGACAGTGCAGTTGTTGAAGAATCTCGTCGGCTGAGCGAAGATAAATTCGCCCTTCTGACCGAGCTCGTCCGCTATGCGCGAACCGTTCTGACCGAATTTGCAGGAGACATATTCGCCCCTTGTTATCGGTGTTGATATGCTTGTCTCGCAGTCGTATGAATAGAACGAGACCCTGCACGATCCGTTTTCAAGCATCTTCTTTTCTGCATATATAAAACCCCCGTCGATAGGGGTGATGTCGACAATGTCGGCGTTAAGTATGCGCTGCAACAGCTTTTCCTCCGTTTCCGGCGGCTCTCAGCCCGCAAAAAATGCGGCTTGCGGCCGCTTATACATTATATAAAATAATAAAAAGCAATCAAAAAAATAAGCCCCGCCGAGCCGGATACGGCAATAGTAACCTGCATACCAAAGCAGGTGGGTGCCGCCCGGCGGGTTCGCGCTCCCTTCTTCCGGCAAAAGCCGGGAGGTCTGCAATCCGCCGCCGGAGACTAAGCTCCCGATTAAAACGTGTTGGGTTAATATGAACCGTATTTATCGCACAGGGCAGGGTGGCTTTATTTTATTCTCCGTCCTCTTCGCTCTCCGAGTCGGTGCGCTCGTCGTCGAAGAAGAGATCGCTCAGACGCTCTTCAAAAGCCTGATAGACTTCTTCAAATTCATCGTCGTCCTCGATCATTGTCAGATATGTTTCGCCGTCCTCCTCAATGACCTTGAGGGGGAGAACCTCGTCCTCGCCTTCGAGAACTTCTTCGCTGTCGTCATATACGGGCAGCAGCGCAACATAGCATCCGCGGTCTGTCTCGATGCGGTCGAGCTCTTCGAAAATGTGCTCCTTGCCTTCCTCGTCAACAACGCTGACGATGTCGGGATTATAATCCTTTGCCATAATAATAACCTCTCATACGGCGGCGCACCGTATATTGCGCGCCAACCGATACAATTTATTTTTTATGTATTTATTTTACCCGTATTGCGCCCAATAGTCAATAGAAAAAGGGAAGACGAAAACAAATTGCCCGAAAACTTTTTGGTATTTTCGTCTTTGATGATGGGCGTTGTGACGCGGGACTCACATCTTGCGTCTATAAAGCTAACTTAATATAAAATATTAGAAATGTTGAAAAAATATGTTGACTTTATCCAAAACATGGGTTATAATGAAGATGCAAAGAGGGAGAAGGCTCCCGGCGCCGGGTCGGCGCTGTACCTGAGGGGTACACTCAAAAAATGATTGGAGGCGAGTCCGATGTACAGCGAAAGCGAAAATCAGTACTCCGACCGCCCGTCACAGCTTATCTGAAAGCTCAGCAGAGCAGAATATCAGAACTTTTTCTGCACTCGGAGCTTTTCGTCAGGCGGACTTGAACGCTGAAAGGTGATGGGTGTATCGAGCGGCAACGGCCGCAGCATTTCAGACGAAAACGATAACAACCGTAAGATGTCCGAATTGCGCCGCATCAACGGTAGTTCGGCGCAGTAGAAGAACAGATAATTTACGCTTACCGTTTTATATAGATCGGAAATAATATAAATGTCAGAAAGAAAACCCGATCGTCTGAATGCAGAAAAGTGAATAGTAAAATTACAGCACCGTGTCGGCGGTGCTTTTTTTTTCGTGTGCATATAAAAAGAGCAGTCCCGAAAGGAACTGCTCTGATTTTTTTATTTCTTCATCTCGGCAAGATCGCGATAGTTGATGAGCTTGATGCCCAGGCTGTCGATGTGCTGCTTCGTCTTGGGGTCGGAGAAGAGCTTGTATTCCCAGACTCTGCGGTGCCATGCGCCGGTGATTCCCTTGAGCTCGTCGCACTCGAGCGCGGGATGGATGTAAGTCTCGGTCACGCCCTCGGGGAAAGTCTTGTAGAGCTCGTAGATGTAGTCGCGGTAGTTGTCGTAGCTGTCGTTCTGCGGACCAGTCCACTCGCCGGGAAGCAGGAAGTCGGGGTTCGCCACGCCGACGCTGTGTGCATAGGCGTTGAGCTGACCGATGAGACCCATGATCTGCTCCTTGTCGACTTTTATGTCGAGCATGGTGTTGCTCATCTGAGCGTCGGTGAAGGTGCCGGGGAAGCGGAACGGAAGACCGTATTCGCCGGCGATGCTGAGCACGAGCTGAAGCAGCTCGAAGCGGCCTGTCTCGATGCCGTAAAGCGAGCCCATGTGGTTGTCAAGGTGAGAGGGGGTGAGGCCGAGAGCCTTGAGGCGGTTTATCTGAGCGTGGATCTCAGCCGCAACTTCTTTTATGTCGGCGTTCTTCTCAACGTCGATGCTTTCGGGATGCATGAAGCCGAGCTCATCGCGCAGGCTGTCGGTGTTGCTCGTGCCGACGGGCGACCAGCGGTATGTAGCCCACTCGCTCGTGAAGGTCAGATGCACGCCGATGGCGAACTGCGGATTCTTCTTTGCGAACTGGCATGCCTCGTATGCCCACGGGCAGGGCGCCATGATGGTCGAAGAGGTGATCGAGCCGGACTTGAGCAGATCCATGACGGCGAGGTTTGCCGCTCTGCACATTCCGAAATCGTCTGCGTTGATAATGAGATACTTATCCATTGAATAAACTCCTTCTGTTTTATATGAGGGGGAGTGACCGTTTGACCAGAGCCCCCGATTCTGCTTTTTCTTTGTCACGGAAATTATACACTAAAATCTTCCGGATTACAACATTTTTATTTAAACTGTTGTCAAAATGAAAAGAGCCGCATCTTTCGACACGGCTCATATCTATTTATTATTGTATAGCTTACGGGAAAATGCCTCTGATCTTCTTGGTCTTGACAAGTCTGCGAAGAGCGATGATGTAAGCAGAGGTTCTCATCGGATATCCGCGCTCCTCCGTCAGTCCGTAGACCTCGTCGAACGCCTTGAGGAGGATATCTGCGAGCTTGTTGTTGACCTCTTCAAGAGACCAGGAGAGGGACTGCAGGTTCTGCACCCACTCGAAGTAGGAGACGATAACGCCGCCCGCGTTTGCGAGAATGTCGGGAACAACTATCTTGCCCTTGGCGTTGAGTATCTGATCCGCCTCGTAGCTTGTCGGACCGTTTGCGCCCTCGACGATGTACTTCGCCTTTATCCTGTCGGCGTTGTCGGCAGTGATCTGACCCTCGAGCGCTGCGGGGATAAGGAAGTCTGCGTCGGTGTAGAGAAGATCCTCTTTCGCTATCTCGGTCACGCCGTCAGCCTTGTAGCCCTGGAGCACGCGTCCGTTGCCGGCTGCATAGTCGAGCATATCGTGAACATCGAGACCGTCTGCGCAGTAGAACGCTGCGGTGTGGTCGCTGACTGCGACTACCTTTGCGCCGAGGTCGGCTATGAGGTAAGCGGCGGTCGAGCCGACGTTGCCGAAGCCCTGAACGGCGAATGTGCAGTCTTTTATGTCGAGCCCGAGCTTCTCGGTCAGCGCGCGGCAGCAGAGCATGACGCCGCGTCCGGTCGCCTCGGGTCTGCCGAGCGAACCGCCGATTTCAAACGCCTTGCCGGTGACGACGCCGGGGATAGGATAGCCGTATTTCATTGAATATGTATCCATGACCCAGCCCATGACTTCGGCGTTGGTGTTGACGTCGGGAGCGGGAATGTCCTTGTGGGGGCCGATGATCGGCGCTATCATTGCAGCGTAGCGTCTGGTCATTCTCTCAAGCTCGCCCTTGGACATCTGCGACGGGTCGCAGGTTATGCCGCCCTTTGCGCCGCCGTAGGGGATGTTGGCAACTGCGCATTTGAAGGTCATCCATGCGGCGAGCGCGCGGACTTCGTCCATATCTACATTAGGATGAAATCTTATGCCGCCCTTGCACGGACCGCGGGTGCTCGAGTGCTGGATGCGGTAGCCTGTGAACATTTTCAGCTCGCCGTTGTCCATGCGCACGGGGAAGTTGACCTTCAGCTCCTGCTCCGGATAACGGAACGACGCATAGTCGTTCTGATCGATGCCGTCAAGCGCAGCGGCGCTGTCGAGCACGTTCAGAAAGTTTTCATAAGGATTTGCTTTTTTACTCATAAATTTCCACCCTTTCGTGTTGTTTTTGTATCTTGTGCATAAATTATTGCTCTATCGTAAGATTATCACAATAAAAACAATAAATCAATATCTGAGAGTGCATTTCCTAAAATTTATTTAATTTTTGTCCTATGGTACCGTCAAAACAAAAATATTATTGTACCGAAGTACAAAAATCAAAAAATATTTACACAGTTTTGGGCGAAAAAGTCTTTACAAAGCGGCGGAAAAGTGATATAAGTATAACTGGTAGGAAAAGTATAACAAATATCACTTAAAATTCAGAAAGGTGAGTGACCGATATGAAGATGCCGGAGGGCAAATTTATCGCTACCGTGAAGGTCGGCGAAAAGGGTCAGATAGTCATCCCGAAGGGCGTGCGCGATATATTCGATATAAACCCCGGGGACACGCTTCTGATGCTCGCCGACAAGAATCAGGGCATCGCGATAGTCCAAAACGATGTCTATATGAATTTTGCCGACGCTCTGTTTGAGGCTCAGCGCCGCGCGCCCGAGGAGGCGGAGGAATGAACGCTCTCGAAGTTGCCGGATTGAAGAAAAATTATGCCGGATTCTCCCTTGATGTCAGCTTCGCGCTCGAGGAGGGGAAGATAACCGGATTCATCGGCAGAAACGGCGCGGGAAAGACGACGACTATAAAATCCCTGCTCGGCTTCGTCCATCCCGATGCGGGCGATATTCGTTTCTTTTCAATGCCTTTCGCCGAAAACGAGATGAAAATCAAGAGCAGATTGGGCGTCGTGCTCGGCGGCGTGAATTACTATCCGCAAAAGCGCCTCGGCACCGTTGCGGCAGTCACTTCGCGCTTTTATCCCGAGTGGGACGACTCGCTCTACAGAAAATATATGCAGCTTTTCTCTCTTGATGAAAACAAACGCATATCCGAGCTTTCCGCCGGCATGAAAGTAAAATTTTCGCTCGCCCTCGCGCTCTCTCATTCGGCGGATCTGCTTATCCTCGACGAGCCGACAAGCGGACTCGATCCCGTCTCGCGCGATGAGATTCTTGATATCTTTATCAGCCTTTCGCAGGACGAGGGCAAGACCGTTTTCTGCTCGACCCATATCACGAGCGACCTCGACCGCTGCGCCGATAATATTATCTATCTCAAGCAGGGACGCATCGCGGAGAATGAACCTCTTTGCACTCTGCTCCAAAAATACAGTGTAGTTCAGTTTTCTGCCGATAACGCACCCAAAAATATTGAACTCATCGGCGCGCGCCGCGAAAAAGACGGCATGAGTGCGCTTGTCAGAAATTCCGAACTGCCCGCAGGCGTTAAATCCGCACCAGCCGGGCTTGAGGATATAATGGTGCATATCGAGAGGGAGGGGGAGACGAAATGAAAGAACTGCTCAACAAAGAACTGAAGCTCGTCCTTCATCCGACGAATATCCTGTTTATCCCGCTCGCATTCATGCTTTTCATCCCGAACTACCCTTATCTCGTCATCATGTTCTACACCTGCCTCGGCGTGTTCTTCATGTGCCAGTTCGGCAGAGAGAATAACGATGTGTTTTTCACAATGATGCTGCCCGTCGAAAAGCATAAAATAGTGCTTGCCCGCATAATCTCCGTGAGCCTGCTCGAACTGCTCGAGATAGCGGTCTGCGTGCCGATAGCACTCTTGCGCGCTAAAATTATGACCCCCGTCAACGCCGCCGACCTCGATGTAAACATCACGCTCTTCGCGTTCTTCTTTATGATATTCGGCGTGTTCAATATCGTCTTTTTCACGGCTTATTATAAAAATGTCAAGCGCATCGGCGTGCCGTTCGCGCTCGGCAGCGTCGCCGTGTTCGTCTTTATCGGTGTTGAAATAGTGCTCTGCCACGCATTGCCGCTCTTTAAAAACAAGCTCGATACGCCCGACCCGC
>JBNMIN010000073.1:0-10431 GCA_050873305.1 Oscillospiraceae bacterium | reverse complement strand
GGCACTACGGCAAGCTGGATAAGATACATCACAATGCCGAGCGGAGTCGTCGGGGTGCGCGAGTCGGGATATTCAAATGTTATGCCGGTCGAGCTCTCGACAAAGGTCGAGAGGAAGTTCGTCGCATAGTTGCCTATCATGCAGATCATCAGACCCGCGGGCACAGCTAAAAGCATGAGCCGCGTGTCATAGGGCTTGCCGAAGTTCAGGCACTGCTGGCGCTTATCTTTTAGCAGCAGGCTCGACAGGAAGAACGGGACGAATATGCAGAAAATCGACATCAGCACGCCTATTGCATAGCCGCGGTCGGTCTCGTTCGCGTAGTCGTCATAGAGATTGAGAGCAAACAGCAGTCCCGCGCCGACAAACTGGAACAGGGCGAACAATAATATGCCCAGGCCGCTTATGTTGCCGAGCTTTCTTATCTGGCGCTTCTCGCGCTGCTTTATCTCAAGAGTCTGAGCGGGTCCCGGCTGATATCCGTACCCGTTAGGTGCTCCGTTATATTGAGAGTCGTATGTCATACTTTCACCGTTCCACTTAAAATTCTTATTAAATTATACCCTACCCCGCGGGATTTAACAATAGCATAAAAGCGAAGTTTAAAGAAAAAGGGAATATAGTTTAATTTCAGTTAACATTTAAAAGCGCATAGAAATAAAATTCCCCGGTCACAAGCGGCAACTATACAAAAACAGCCGCAGTAAAAAATACTGCGGCTGTTCCTGTGAACCCCGTCCTCTTCCGTGGTTCGCTGTTCTCATATCCCGAAAATTATTTTATATTCTTTATCCACTTCTCGACTTCTTTGTCGGAGGTGCGCTGAGTGTGGCCGTCGAATCTTATATCGATGCCGGGTTTTACATCCGCGTCGGGGCAGGCGGATTTGACATCTTTTAATGTGTGACCTATCCAGCCGCCGTTTGTCGCGAAAGTATAAATCTTCTTGCCCGTGAGGTCATTGTGACTTAAGAATGTCTTGATCGCCGGGGCGAAGGTGTACCACCACACGGGCGTGCCGAGAATTACTGTGTCATAATTTGAAAGGTCGACGCCGAGCGGCTTTATCTCCGGCTCATATCCGCGCTTTACTTCGTCCGCGCCCTGATCGACAATGGAATTGTAGTCGCCCTCATATGGCACGACTGTGTCAATTCGCGCGGTGCCGCAGTTCAATTCGCGGGCGATTTTTTCGGCAATGCTTTTTGTGTTGCCGCCCCAGGAATAGTAAATAACAATAGCTTTCATTATTTATCCTCTCCGTAAACTTCTTTTGCCATGCGGAACGCCGCCCATGCTTTCGGCCAGCCGGCATAGAACGCGAGCTGGGTGAGCATCTCCGCCATCTCCTCTGCGGTGACTCCGTTCTCTTTTGCGTGGGATATGTGATATTTGAGCGAGCTGTCGAGAATTCCGCTCGCCATGAGCGCGGAGACGGTTATCATGCTCCTGTCCCTCGGGGAGAGCTTATCCTCGCGCGACCAAACCTCGCCGAAGAGCACATCGTCGTTGAATCTTGCAAATTCGGGCGCAAATTCGCCCAGGGCGTCTCTGCCCGCAGTTACCTTTTCCATTATATATATCCTCCTTATTTGAGCTTGTTGTATTCTTCGTCGCCGACGGGCTCGCACCATTCGGTCGAGCAGCCCTCGCCGGGGATTTCAAAGGCTATGTGCGAAAACCAGCTGTCTTTCTTCGCGCCGTGCCAGTGGCGGACGTTCGCGGGGATGGCGATGACCGTTCCGGGAGTCAGGCTGACGGGCTCTTTGCCCTCTTCGCAGTACCAGCCCTCGCCCGCGGTGCAGACGAGCATCTGACCGCCGCCGGATTTCGCGTGGTGGATATGCCAGTTGTTGCGGCATCCCGGCTCAAAGGTCACATTCGCAAGGAACAGACCGCATTTCGGGTCGGTCAGGGGATTGAGAAACGATTTGCCGATGAAATACTGCGCGTATGCGGAGTTTTCGCCGCCTTTTCCGAATACATTCTGCTGTTCAAATTCTTTCTCTGTCATGATATTATTCCTCACTTTCCGCTGAATACGGGGAAGAAGCTGTACTCCCCGTAGTCTTTTATCTTTTCAAAATTTTTGAGCGTGTTCAAATCTTCGCCGGAAATATTGAAATCAACATCGGCGTTCGATTTCATGTGCTCCGGGTTCGCGGTCTTGGGCAGGGCTACCATGCCGAGGTCGAGCACATAGCGCACGCACAGCTGAGCCGGGGTGACGGAATATTTCACGGCGATGTCCGCAATAGCTTTGTTTTTCAGCGCCTCGCCGTGAGCTATCGGCGAATATGCCTCGGTCTGAATGCCGTTTTTATTGCAGAAGTCAATGAGCGAAAGCGGGGTGTTGCTGATGTGCGCCAAAATCTGGTTGACCATGGGCTTTATCTCGCACGAATTAAGAATATTCTCAAGGTCGTCTTTTAAGAAATTCGACACGCCTATCGCGCGGACTTTTCCGGCTTTATACGCATCCTCGAGCGCGCGCCATGCCTCGCGGTTCTCTTCAAAATAGCGCTTCTCGCCGCGGAACTCCGCCCACGGCTGCGGGCTGTGGATTATCATCATGTCGATGTAATCGAGCCCGGTTTTTCTGAGCGTTTCGTCTATCGACTGCGCCGCGGAATCATAGCTCTTGTTCTCGGCGGCGACTTTGCTCGTCAAAAACAGCTCGTCGCGTGCCACGCCGCAGGTGCGGATCCCCTCTCCGACTCCGGCTTCGTTGCCGTATGCCTGAGCGGTATCGATATGGTGGTAGCCCATGGCGACGGCATCCCTGACCGCCTGCGCGGCCTGAGCGTCCGTCAGCATCCATGTGCCGAGCCCGAGCTTCGGTATTTTTACGGAGTTTGAAAGAGTGTAGGTTTCGTTGAGAATCATTCAAAATACCTCCCGATTGACAAATCTTTTGCACAATGTTAAAATCATTCTGCAAGTTCGTTTATATTCTACAACTTAAAGCTAACTTCAAGTCAAGACCCAAAATGAAAACTTTTTATGAACGGAGCGGGAAGATGTTCTATACAATAGGAGAGATGGCAAAAAAGATGGGCGTCGCGCCCTCGACACTCAGATATTATGACAAAGAGGGGCTTCTGCCGTTTGTCGAGCGCTCGGGCGGCGGAATAAGAATGTTCAAAGACGAAGATGCCGAGTGGCTTTCTATTATAGAGTGCCTGAAAAAGACGGGCATGCCCATAAAAGAGATAAAGCAGTTCATCGACTGGTGCATCGAGGGCGACTCGACTATAGACAAGCGCCTTGAGCTTATAGACCGCCGGCGCGAGCGGGTGCATGAGCAGATGGCTCAGCTCGAAAAAACGCTCGACACGCTCGATTACAAGCACTGGTACTACGAGACCGCGAAGGCGGCGGGCACCTGCAAAGTGCATGAGCAGATGGCAAAAGAAGATATTCCGCAGAGAATGCGCGAGATAAAAAGGCGCATGGTCGAGGGCGGAGAGTGCGAAGAAAAATAAAAATTTTGCTGTTTTTCACGGTAAAGCGTTGAAATGTACGATTTTATGTGTTACAATAGCAGACATCAATGACGGTACGATGAAGAGCCGCTCAGCTGAGACTGACGGCTCTTTTTCATTTTCGCCGCCAAAATGAGGGGCTCGTATGCAGCCCGTGAGGAGTTTTTTAAATGACCGTATCAAACATCTGTATCCTGGGGACGATCGCCGTCTACCTCGTCGGAATGCTGATAATCGGCTTCCGCTGCGCGAGGAGGAACGAATCGTCCGCCGATTTCTATCTCGGCGGCAGAAAGCTCGGTCCGCTCGTTACCGCAATGAGTGCGGAGGCGAGCGACATGTCGAGCTACCTGCTTATGGGTCTGCCCGGACTCGCGTATCTTTCCGGCGTTGCCGATGTCGGCTGGACCGCTATCGGTCTCGCAGTCGGAACATATCTCAACTGGCTGTTCACTGCGGCAAGGCTGCGCAGATATACCCATGAGACAAAGTCCTTCACTCTTCCGCAGTTCTTCTCCCGCCGCTTCAGGGATGACAAAAACATCCTCGCGGTGATTGCGGCAGTTGTAATCATCATTTTCTTCATTCCCTATACTGCGTCCGGCTTCGCCGCCTGCGGCAAGCTGTTTTCCTCGCTGTTCGGCATGAACTACATGACCGCGATGATAATCTCGGCAGTTGTCATAGTCGCTTACACGGCGGCAGGCGGATTCTTCGCCGCCTCGACTACCGACTTCGTCCAGAGCATTATCATGACCATAGCGATAGTCTTTGTGCTCATCTTCTCAACAATATCGGCGGGCGGCGTTGATGTTGTTGTCGAGAATGCAAAGTCGCTCCCCGGCTACCTCTCGCTCACCGCATCATATATAGAGGATATCGGCAAGAGCGAGCCCTATAATCTTCTGCACATAATCACCACGCTCTCGTGGGGCCTCGGCTATTTCGGTATGCCGCATATTCTGCTTCGCTTCATGGCTATCGAGGACGAGAAAAAGCTCAAGCTCTCCCGCCGCGTGGCTTCGATATGGGTCGTTATAGCCATGGCAATGGCTGTTCTTATCGGCATCGTCGGCAGAGCGCTGAGCAACACCGGCCTTGTCGATCAGCTCCACGGCAACGACACCGAGACGATTATAGTCCGCGTCGCGCACCTGCTCTCGACCTACGGCGCGTTCCCGGCTATCATGGCGGGTCTTATCCTCGCGGGTATCCTTGCGAGCACGATGTCCACCGCCGACTCTCAGCTTCTCGCAGCCGCTTCGAGCGTGTCCGAGAACATACTGCGTGAGGCGTTCCACCTCAAGATATCCGAGAAGAAGAGCATGCTCGCCGCGCGCCTTACCGTTGTCGGCATAGCTATCCTCGGTATAATAATCGCCCGCAACCCCGACAGCTCGGTGTTCGGCATCGTCTCGTTCGCATGGGCGGGCTTCGGCGCGGCTTTCGGTCCGCTCGTTATCTGCTCCCTGTTCTGGAAGCGCACCACTCTCCCCGGAGCGATTGCCGGCATGGTGTCGGGCAGCGCGATGGTCTTTATCTGGAAATATCTCATCAAACCCATCGGCGGCGTGTTCGGCATATATGAGCTGCTCCCCGCGTTCCTTGTCGGTCTTGTTGTGATGGTCATAGTCAGCCTCTGCACCAAGGCTCCCTCCAAGGAGATAACCGACGAGTTCGACCGCGTCAAGGCTATGGGAAAGGCAAAATGATTCGCTGACGGGACTTAAATAGCTAATTTCTTTAAAGCGAACATTTCAGTTGTTAAAAGTAATAAAGCGATTTTCCTGATTTTCGTCATTTTTATTAAAAAAAGCGAAAATTTTTATGAGTATTGACAATAGACACATACGAAAGTATAATCAATAAAAATTGAAGGTATTTCACAATCGCCCTCATTATATCCGATTTTTTGCGCCGCAGTTGTCGGGCGGCGCCGAGAATAAAAATAAAAAACAGGAAAGAAAAGAGGATTTTTATGAAAAAAGTATTTGCATTAGTCCTCGCTCTTGCTCTCGTGATGTGCGGCTTCACCGCATGCTCAGGCAAAAACGGCGGCAGCGATACCAAGACAGACGCCGATCTTACCAAGGTTGGCGAGTACACAGCTAACAACACCGAATATGTTATCGGCGCAACCGGCCCTCTGACCGGCGACGCTTCATCATACGGAATCTCTGTGCGCAACGGCGCTCAGCTAGCCGTTGACGAGATTAACGCCGCAGGCGGTCTCAACGGAGTGAACTTCAAGTTCGACATGAAGGACGACAAGGCCGGCGCCGTTGAGGCAGGCCAGGGCTTCACCTCCCTGCTTGAGGGCGGTATGCAGGTCTCCCTCGGTTCCGTTACCTCCGCATCCTGCGAGGCTTTCGGCACCGCAGCTGCCGAGTACGGCATCTTCTTCATGACTCCCTCCGCTTCCGCAGCTTCTGTTATTGAGACCGGCGACACCGCTTTCCGCGTCTGCTTCGGCGATCCCGACCAGGGCACACTTGCCGCTCAGGAGCTTACCTCGAAGTATAAGAAGATCGGCGCTATCTATGATACCTCCGACACTTATTCGCAGGGCATCTACGATGCATTCAAGGCGAAGATGAGCGAGCTCGGCGTCTCCTACATCGAGCAGACCTTCGACAAGGAGAACAAGAGAGATTTCTCCACTCAGGTCGCCGCTCTTAAGGATTGCGATGTTATCTTCCTTCCCATCTACTACACCGAGGCAGGACTTATCGCAAAGACCTGCGCTTCCAAGGGCTGCAATGCGGTTCTCTTCGGATGCGACGGACTTGACGGCGTAGCCAGCCAGATTGACTCCTCCGTTAAGAATCAGATCAAGTACATCACTCCCTTCGATGTCAACAGCAAGGACGAGAAGGTTTCGAAGTTCGTAAATGACTACAAGGCAAAGTACAACGCTCTCCCCGACCAGTTCGCGGCTGACGCTTACGATGCAGTCTATGCTATCTTCAACGCCATGAAGAAGACCGGCGTTAACAACGTCAAGGTCGATCCCACGGCTCTCGGTACTGCTATGGCAAAGGCTATCACCGCCTCCGACTTCTCCTATGACGGAGTTACCGGCAAGATGACCTGGGAAGCCAGCGGCGCCTGCAACAAGGTCCCCGTTATTGTTGAGCTTGGCTGATAACTATTAATTTCTAAAATTTATATTTATTGGTTTTTGAACGGCAGGGGAAGTGTATTCTCCTGCCGTTTTCTGTTTTTCTTTCGGCAGTTCAAGTTTCTCCCATTCTAAAGGAGCGTTAGGTTTATTATGAGTGTTATATTTGACGGACTCAGCCTCGGCGCCATCTACGCCCTCATAGCACTGGGCTACACGATGGTTTACGGCATCGCGAAGATGCTCAACTTTGCCCACGGCGATATCATCATGGTCGGCGCATATGCCGTTTTCACAACGCTGGCGGCGGGCGGAAATCTCGCTATCGGCGTTCTGGCATCTGTTATAGTCTGCACGCTGATGGGTATCATTATCGAAAAGGTCGCCTACAGACCCCTAAGAGGCGTCACCCCCATCGCGGTTCTGATAACCGCTATCGGCGTCAGCTACCTGCTTCAGAGTATCGCGCAGCTCATCTTCGGCGCAAAGGCGCAGAGCGTGTCTCTGCCCTCGCTCGGCTCGGTGAGTATTGCGGGCACCAATGTCAGCGTCAGCTCGATCCTCACCATGGGCATAAGCGCGGTTATAATGGTTGCCCTGACCCTGTTCATCAAAAAGACCAGGACCGGACGCGCCATGCTCGCCGTCTCCGAAGACAGGGGCGCGGCTCAGCTCATGGGCATAAATGTCAACAAGATAATCACCGTCACCTTTGCTATAGGCTCGGCTCTCGCCGCGTTCGCGAGCGTGTTCTATCTCTTCCAGATACCGACTGCGGAGCCGACCCTCGGCTCGATGCCCGGCATCAAGGCGTTCACCGCGGCGGTTATCGGCGGCATCGGCTCCATCCCCGGCGCGATGATAGGCGGCGTGCTCCTCGGCGTTATCGAGAAGATATGCCTCGCCGTCCCCGTCCTCGCACCCTATACCACTGCCGTTGAATTCAGTCTTTTGATTTTGATCCTTCTTGTAAGACCCATCGGTCTGCTCGGCAAGAAGAGAAGAGAGAAGGTGTAATTGATGAGTAAAACAAAGACAAAAAGCAAATTCAAGCTCAAAAATTACATCAGCTATATAATGGTCATCGCCGTCCTCGGCGTGTCGGTCATTCTCCAGCTGACCGGCAACCTCCAGCGCTCGGCGTCGACCCTGCTCGTCCAGATAGCTTACAGCATCATCCTCGCCGTTTCCCTGAACCTCGTCGTCGGCTTCCTCGGCGAGCTGTCGCTCGGTCACGCGGGCTTCATGTGCGTCGGCGCATATCTCGGCGGATACATAGCCATCCAGCTCTCTAATGTTATCGGCAGCAAGCTTCTGGTGCTCATCATCAGCATGCTCGCCGGCGGCGTGATAGCTGCAATATTCGGTCTCATCGTCGGACTTCCGGCGCTCAGACTCAAAGGCGACTACCTTGCGATAGTGACCCTCGCTTTCGGCGAGATAGTCAGAACGATATTCAAGAACCTCGATGTTTTCGGCAAGGCAATGGGTCTTCGCACGAACACGATAAAGTATGATACGAGAAACGATACCTCGCTCTACATCGTCGCTTTCGTTGTCGTGCTCATCGTCCTGTTCATGATAAACAATCTTATTCGCTCGAAGCACGGCAGAGCGATAACCGCTATACGCGACAACGAGATAGCGGCAAAGGCAATGGGCATAAACGTGACTTTCTACAAGCTCTTTGTGTTCGTGTTTTCCGCATTTTTCGCGGGCGTCGCAGGCGTTATCTATGCGCATTACATCACGCCCGTCCAGTATTCGGTGTTCTCGTATAACTACTCTATCGAGATCCTCGTCATGGTCGTCCTCGGCGGCATGGCAAGCATCAACGGCTCGATAGTCTCCGCCGCGCTCATCACGATAATCAACTTCGAGCTCCAGAGCAAGCTCTCCGGCGACCTCGCGGCGCTCAAGTATCTTATCTATGCGCTCATTCTTATCTGCCTCGTTATCTTCAATAACGCTCCCGCGTTCACCCGCATAAAAGAGAAGCTCGCTCCGCGCTTCATCATGGCGCGCATCGCGGACAAGAAGCGTAAGCCCGAGGATATCAGCGACGACAAGGGCGAGTGGAGCAACGTTCCCACAAAGATCTCCATGGACGAAATCCTCTCTGTCGATATGCAGCAGGGCAAGGAATATGTCCCCGACAAGCCGCAAAAGGGAGGAAAGAAAAATGGCTGAATATGTTCTTGAAACAAAGGATCTCGGCATTTCCTTCGGCGGACTGAAAGCGGTCGAGAATGTCGATCTGAAAATAAAGAAAAAGCAGCTCTACGGTCTCGTAGGACCCAACGGAGCGGGCAAGACAACGGTCTTCAATATGCTCACCGGCGTCTATCAGCCCACCACCGGAACTTTCTACCTAAACGGCGAAGAGCTCCGCGGCAAGAGCCAGGAACAGATAAACCACAAGGGTATCGCGAGAACATTCCAGAACATCCGCCTGTTCAACAACATGAGCGTGATAAGAAACGTTCTCGTCGGTCTGCACAACCAGCCCGAGTTCAAGTGCGATATCTTCTCGAGCATCTTCCGCCTCCCGAAGCACTACAAGACGGAGAAGGCGATGCGCGACAAGGCAAAGGAGATACTTCGCATCTTCGATCTCTACGACGAGCGAAACAACCTCGCCTGCAACCTGCCTTACGGCAAGCAGAGAAAGCTTGAGATAGCCCGCGCTCTCGCAACCAATCCGTGCCTGCTGCTCCTCGACGAGCCGGCGGCGGGCATGAACCCCCACGAGACCGAGGATCTGATGGACATAGTCAGGCGCATAAGAGACGAGTTTGACATGACCATACTTCTTATCGAGCACGATATGAAGTTCGTGTCGGGTCTTTGCGATGAGATAACCGTGCTCAACTTCGGCACAGTGCTCGCGCAGGGCAAGACAGAGGACGCGCTGAGTGACCCCGAGGTCATAAAGGCGTATATCGGTGAATAAGGGGGAAAAGTCATGGCATTGTTAGAAGTCAAGGACCTTCAGGTCTATTACGGCGTTATAAGGGCGCTCAAGGGCATCAGCTTCCATGTCGATCAGGGCGAGATAGTCTCGCTCATCGGCGCAAACGGAGCGGGCAAGACCACCACGATGCAGAGCATCATGCGCCTCATTCCGATAAAGAGCGGCTCCGTCGTCTATGACGGAAACGAGATAAACAAGATTCCCGGTCATAAGCTGGTCGGCATGGGAATGAGCCAGGTGCCCGAGGGTCGCCGCGTGTTCCAGGAGCTGACCGTCTATGAAAACCTGCTCCTCGGCGCATATACGCAGAAGGACAAAAAGAAGATAAAAGAGGATATCGACGAGATCTGCACCCGCTTCCCCCGCCTCGGCGAGAGAAAGTCGCAGATAGCGGGCACTCTTTCCGGCGGCGAGCAGCAGATGCTCGCAATGGGCAGAGCTATGATGAGTCATCCGAAGCTGCTCATGCTCGATGAGCCGTCGATGGGTCTGTCCCCGCTGTTTGTCGATCAGGTGTTCGAGATAATCAAGGACTATCACAAGTCCGGCACGACCATTCTGCTCGTCGAGCAGAACGCGAAAAAGGCGCTCTCCATCTCCGACCGCGCCTATGTCCTCGAAACCGGCGCAATAACCGCAGAGGGCACCGCGCAGGATCTGCTCAACAACGAAGAGATAGTCAAAGCCTATCTCGGCGGCTGATAAAATATAATATTTGCAATGCCTCTCTTTTTTTAGGAGAGGCATTCTTTATAATTTGTTTATTGGTTTGCGCGCCGAAAGGTGCTACAATTAGACTATTGATACAAGTGAGGTGTTTTCTGTGGGCAGATATCCGATAGACCGCAAGG
>JBNMIN010000072.1:0-10960 GCA_050873305.1 Oscillospiraceae bacterium | reverse complement strand
GTATGTATATCACGAAGCGTATTCTGATTTTGGCTCGTTTTTGAATATGCTGACAAATTCGGAGGCTTGTTAATTATGAAAGAAATAGACGAAGTGCTCAAAAAAGTAAAGAGGGTTCATTTCATCGGCATCGGCGGCTCGGGAATGTGTCCGCTCGTTGAGATACTTCATTCAAAAGGATATGAAATAACCGGCTCGGACAACAACGAGAGCGACACGCTCAACCGCGTCCGTGCGCTCGGCATACCCGTAACGCTCGGGCAGAGAGCCGAGAATATTGAGGGTGCGGAGATGATAGTCTACACCGCCGCTCTTCTCCCCGACAATCCGGAGCTCTGCGCGGCAAAGGCATCGGGAATCCCGACCTTTGAGCGCAAGGAGATGCTCGGCGCGATAACAAGAATGTTTGACGACTGCATCTGCGTCTGCGGCACTCACGGCAAGACCACGACAACATCGATGCTCACCCAGATATTCATTCAGGCGGGCGAAGATCCGTCGGCAGTTATCGGCGGAAAGCTTCCGCTCACGGGCACAAACGGTCTTGTCGGCAAGAGTGAGCATATGCTCTGCGAGGCGTGCGAATTTGTTGACACTTTCCTTTCGCTCTCGCCAGATGTCTGCGTTCTGCTTAATATAGACGAGGATCACCTCGACTACTTCAAGACGCTTGACAACCTCATCGCTTCGTTCACGAAGTTTGCTTCGATGACCCGCAAAGAGGTCATATATAACGGCGACGACGCAAACACTCTGCGCGCCATCGCGGGAGTCAAGGACAAAAAGTTCATCACCTTCGGTCTCAAAGAGGGCAACGACTTCAGAGCCGACAACATCGTGCTTGAGCACGAGTTTGCGAGCTTTGACATAATCAAATACGGCGAGAATGTCGGCAGGATAAGCCTCGGCATCCCCGGCGAGCACAATGTATACAACGCTCTTGCGGCTATCGCCGCGGCGGACAACGCCGGCATACCGATGGATAAGATAATCGCGTGCGCCGAAGCTTTCCACGGCGCGGGCAGACGTTTCGAGATACTCAAGAGAATCAACGGCATAACCATTGCGGACGACTACGCCCACCATCCAAGAGAGCTCGAAGCGACGCTCACGACAGCTATGGGCATGGGCTTCAACAGAGTCTGGGCAGTGTTCCAGCCGTTCACATATTCGCGCACGGCAATGCTCTTTGACGATTTCTGCCGCGTTCTGAGCATTCCGGACAGAACGGTTCTTACTGAAATAATGGGCTCTCGCGAGAGAAACACATATAACATCTACACCTCGCAGCTAGCCGAGAAGATTCCCGGGAGCGTATGGTTCAACACCTTTGAAGAGGTTGCTGACTATGTTGTCAAGAATGTCGAAAAGGGCGATCTTGTGATAACACTCGGCTGCGGCGATATATATAAGGCCGCCAAGCTGATGATAAAGAAACTCGAAAAGCAGGGATAACATGGGTTCTCCATTCAAAAGACTCAAGGAAGTATATGCGCGGACATACTCGCTCGACACAGGGCGCGACGCAGATTTTTTCAACTGCGTCAATGACATATATTTTTCGCCCGAGGTGCAGAGCTTGAAAAAATATCCGCAGCACGACAAAATGAACAGACTCCAGCACATAACGAGCGTTGCATATCTGACATTCCGCGTTTGCAGACATTTCGGGCTTGACTACCGCAAGGCGGCAAGAGCCGCAACAATGCACGATTTGTTCTACTATGACTGGCACGAAAACGACTGGAGCCACCGTCCGCACGGCTACAGACACCCGAAGTTCGCCGCTGCGAATGCAAAATTACTCTGCGGCGGGCTTGACAAAAAAAGTGAAATGATGATAATTCGGCACATGTGGCCTCTGACGCCGCTGCCGCCGACAAGCCCCGAGGGAATGGTTCTTTCGCTCGCGGACAAATACTGCGCATCGAGAGAGATGAAAATAGCCAAGCAGAACGCTAAAAGCTGATATCCGGCGCAGGCATGAACCGATCAACGAAAGAGAGAGAAGCTTTATGAAAATTTTTATGACGATAGTTACATATGTGCTGTATTTCTTCTTCTACAGTGCAGTCGGCTGGCTCGGCGAATCGATATACTGCTCGGTCGGCGCGCGCAAATGGGTCAACCGCGGATTCTTAAAGGGTCCGATGTGCCCGATATACGGCACAGGCGCGCTCGCGATGTCGATAACCCTGACGCCTGTCAAAAATCTCGACATCAGAGTTCCGATGTTCGGTCACGATGTTCTGATAACTCCCCTGCTCGTCTTTATTGCGGGCATGGTGGTCTGCGACATTGTCGAGTTCATAACAAGTGTGCTTATGGAAAAACTCTTCCACGCAAGATGGTGGGACTACTCGAACAAGAAGTTCAACATTCAGGGACGCATCTGCCTCGGGCACACATTCTACTGGGGCATCGCTTCGATACTGTTCCTCTATCTCGTTCATCCGATTGTCGTTCAGTGCTTCTCGCAGCTGCTCGACTCCGCGGCGATAATCATCTTCGCCTGCGTGCTTGCGATATTCTTAGTTGACCTCGTCTTTGCCGTATACAGGGCGCTCGATGTCAGAAAGGTCATGGATAAGATAAAGGGCTTCTCCGACACGCTGAGCAACTTTGCCGGCACGATAAAGAACGGTGTTTCAGACAAAGTTCCCTCGCTTGATGAGACAAAGGCAAAACTCGAAAGCTTCAGAAGAGACGCAACGGTACAGCTCAGGGATGCATTCCACTTCACTCCCTCGTCTGACAAAACCGACAGCGAGAACACAGAAAAAGAGAGCAGCAGAAGCAAGCTGAAGATAAAACTTAACCGCCACTTCAAAAGCTCTTCAAACCTCCTGCCCTATGCTAAAAAGCAGATTAAAAAGCTTGAGGAAATGTATGACGAAGTCAAAAAAGCGTTTTATGATGACGACGATGACGATCTGTACTGATAAATAACACCAAAAAGCACCGGACGCTGTATGAACAGCCCGGTGCTTTTTATATTTTATCGCTTACCACTTCATCGCAGCTTCAACCAGCTCCGGATTCTCGGGGTTGCCTATCATCGGCACGCACTTGTCCAGACCGCGAAGCACATTCATCTCATCTTGCGTCAGAGCAAAGTCAAAGATATCTATATTCTCCGCTATGCGTTTTGTATGCACGGACTTTGGTATCACCGCCACGCCATCCTGAACCGTGCGGCGCAAAAGAACCTGCGCTTCGGTTTTGCCGTATTTTTCCGCAATTTCCCGCACTGCCGGTTCGGCAAACATTTCATTTGCACGCCCCTGTCCCAAAGGTGCATAAGCCATATGTGAAACGCCGTATTTATTCTCCCACTCATGCTCGGCCGAGCGCTGGCAATAGAGGTGAGTTTCGATCTGATTGACGGCGGGTTTCATTCTGTTATAAGCGATAAAATCAACGAGCCTGTCCGGTTCAAAATTCGACACACCCGCAGCCCGTATTTTGCCTTCATCACAGAGTTTTTCCAGTTCGCGCCACGCGGTGTAATAATCGGCAAAAGGCCAATGTAAAAGAACCAGGTCGATATAGTCGGTTTTCAGCATTCTTAAAGAGTTTTCAACGGTTTCGCGGGTATGTTCATATGATTTGAAGTTGATTTTTGTAACAACAAAAAGCTCGCTTCGCTCCGCGCCCGAATTTTTTATACCGTTTCCGACCTGTTCTTCGTTACCATATGCCTCGGCGGTATCGATAAGCCTATATCCCATGCCGATAGCTTCCTCGACCGCGCGCTCGCAGTCGCCGCCCGCGGTCAAAAAAGTTCCCAAGCCTAACATAGGCATAGTAACTCCCTGTGCGATTTCTTTATACAGCATATTTTTCCTCCGTTCGTTATTGATTGCGTCAACAATTGATGCTATAATAATTTTAGCATGTTCGAGTTACTCGAAGTCAAGAATAAATTTATTTTTCGGAGGAGCACGATGCAGCTAACAATCAAGCAAATGTCGGAAATGTTTGATGTCACGGAACATACTCTGCGTTACTATACCGATATCGGCATACTGCCGTGCGGGCGCGACGACGCCGGGCGCAGAATCTTCAACGATGAATCCGTCAACTGGATGCAGGGCATCAAATGCCTGCGCGGATGCGGACTTTCGATAGAGGACATCAAAAAATATTGCGAACTGTGCCTGAAAGAAGAATCGGAAGATAATTTGATTTCAAGATACCGTATGATTCTGAAAGCCCGTGAGGACGCATATAAACGGCTGAAAGAAGCCGAAGCACTCTCGGAATATATGGATAAAAAGGTCGCGCATTATGAAAACATTCTCGCGGGGCTGATTCGGGACGACAGCAACCCGAAAAACTGGACGGCGGAAAACAAGCCGGAAATGCACATATAATTTTTCAACACTTGAAAGCATAAAAAATCACCGCAGAAATAAATCTGCGGTGATTTTTTTAAGCTGTTTGATTATTTGTCCCAGTTGAATCTGACGACTGCGCCGTCGATCCAATAGTTCTGACCGAGGACATAACCGTTATCCTCAAGTCCGCCGGCAAAAGCCTTTGCCATCTCCTCGCTCTTGCAGGTGATGGATGCTCTCATCTCGAAATCGGAAGCCGAAGTAGCAGTCAGCGGAGCAAATCCCGTCAGCCACCAATGGCTCTCGTCCTCGCGATGGAAGAAGAGCTCACCCTTCTTGTAGAGGTCAAAAGACATCTTCAGGCAATCTTCATCGGATGCGCAGGCATAGAACTCAACAGGATTCTTGGGAGACTTGGTGTAAACGCCGATCTCTGCGCCGCTGGTGATACCGTACTGACCCTTCCAGACCTGAATCATCCAGTTCTTGCCCTCATAATCGAACTTGTAGCGCTGGGTGTTGTAGAACATCATGGTCGCCGGAGCGCACTTGTCGTATATCTCGCAGAAGCCGAAATATCTCTGCCAGGGATACTTGGGGTTATAGAAGATTCCCTGCTTCGAATCAAAATCGAAGCCGATATAGAGAAGTCCGTGTCCGTCAACACCATAAAGGAGTCCGGTATTCGGGTCATAAGCAATGCCCGCGCCGATATCCTTTATCTCAGCCGCCTCTGCGGGCAGCTCTTCCTTCGGGATGAAGACTACTTCGCCGTCGCTGACGGTGATATTCTCATCCTTGATTTTCTTCTCGGCGATCTCGGTGAGCGTTTTTGTATCCTCCTCCGAGAGAACCTTGACATTGTTCGCGGTGTCCGCGACATCGGTGGGAGCTATTGACTCCGTCACCGGCTTCATCGAGGTCATTCCCGATGCGTCAGACCCATCTGCACTTTGGGCGACTTTGACAACAGTCGTTTTGTTCTCAGGCTTTGCGTCCATGACCTGGCGGGTCACGCCTGCCTCAACACTGTCCGCAGCGTCGGAAGTGCCGAGCTTGACAGCAGTAAAAGCGAATGCCTGAACCGCGAGAACAAGGGCGAGCACAGCCGCAAGAACAGCAATACTCTTCTTTCCTGATCTCATAAAAAATTGCCTCCGTTTCTTTTTTCGTGCTGGCACAAGTGTTATTATTACACATTCAGAAACAAAAGTCAACGATTTGTTTAGAATTTGTTTAAAAATATTTTTGCATATATAATTTTATGCAGACAATATACACCTGTGCACGACTACAAAAAATAGTATTATACAAACGGAGGCAATTTTATTCCGAAAATTTACATTTTTTTGACGATCACATACTTCTCAGTGCGTCAATGGGCTGCATTTTTGCGGCTCTGCGTGCGGGATATATTCCGAAGAACACGCCTATTGCGGTCGAGAAGCCGACTGCGATAACTATAGTTGAAAATTTCATCTCAATCGGTATATTCATATAACTCGCCACGGCGAACGCGCCGACAGATCCCAGTATCAGCCCTATCAATCCGCCGAGCAGACACAATATGACCGACTCTGTCAGGAACTGGAACAGTATTGTGGATGTCTTTGCGCCGAGCGCTTTTCTGATGCCGATTTCGCGCGTTCGTTCCGTTACGGTGACAAGCATTATATTCATGACACCGATGCCGCCGACGAGCAGCGATATCGCGCTGACCGCCGCGATGAAGGTCGTGAACACATTGATAACGGTATCAAGAAGGTCAATATAAGTCGCCATATTTATGAGCGAATAAGCATTCTTGCCGAAATTGCCATGGCGGGTATAGAGCAAGTTCATTGCAGCACTGCCCGCAGCGTCAAGCTCGGAATCCGACTTCGCCATGATATAGCACATCTCGTATCTGCCCGCCGAGTTGCCGTTGAGGGCATCTGCGAGGGTTGCGGGGATTATTATGCTGCAGCCGGTCTGCGCATCGCTCATATAAGACGACATTGTCTCAGACATATTCGAGCTTGAGCTCGAGAGCATAGATGCGTCTATTATGCCGATGACTTTTATCTGCACTGTCTGGTCGCTGACCGTAAAACTCAGCTTCTCCCCCACCGGGTCAGAATAACCGAACAGAAGCTTTGCGCTGATAGAATCGAGCACTGCGACACGCGCGCCTGATTCATATTCCTCTTCAGTAAAGAAGCGTCCGCTGAGCATTCCGGCGGACATCATATTACCGAGGTCGGAGTTGCCGGCTATCGCGAGTCCGAGGCTCTCGTTATGCTTTGTTGTGACATTGCCGACGGACATCGTGACCTGCGAGACATATGCAACGCTGTCAAGATTCTTGATAGCTTTTATATCCTCTGCTGTTATATAATCGGAGGCGTTGGTCTCCTTGCTGTTGATTGAGATGTTGATAACACTCGAGCCCATATCTTTTATCATGCCGACGATATAATCGCGGCCGCCGTTGCCGAGCGTTATGATAGCGATAACCGCCGCGACGCCGATGATTATGCCGAGCATAGTCAGGAGCGAGCGCATGAGATTCGTCTTTATCGAAAATATCGCTATTCTGATGTTTTCTTTTATATTCATCCCTGACCTCCGGCAATTATTTCGACGTTACTACTTTTACCTTATCGCCGTCGGCAAGAGTTGTTCCCGTCGGCACGGAGGTTATGACTATATCGCCCTCATTGCATCCGGAAACGATTTCATATCTGGTATCATCGGAGATGCCGAGTTCAACCTTTGAAAAAGTTATTCTCTTCGTCTTCGGATTGTAGATATACACATATGTTCCGGTGCTGTCGTTCTTAATAGCCTCGCTGGGAACGACAAGAACATTGTTCTTCGAATCGGCATCAATTGATATATCGACATCGAGACCGATTATAACGCTCGAAGTTGGATTATCTATAGTCACCTTGGCATCGACGCCGTTTGCGGAACCCGAGCCGATGAGCGAAGAGATATCGACTCCGCTCGACTGTGTGGCGACGGGGCTTATATAAGTAACTACGCCGTCAACAACGGTGTCGTCAGCCGCAGTGACGCGGCACGGCATATCGAGGCTGACTTTAAATATATCCGCCTTTCCGAGGACAAAATCGACCACGAACGGATAATATTCAACGGTTATGCCGCTCTGGGTCTGACCGAGCAGAGCGTTGACGATATCGGCGACATTTGTGCTGCCACTCGCGAGGTCGATTATCGAAGAGATATCAATATTCGCGCTCGCTGCCGAACGGCAGGTCTCACCGGGAGTTATGTTGACCTCGCTGACGATGCCGTCATATTCGGCTATCCAGCCCTTTTTGAGCGAAGATATAGAAGCTGTGAGCGAATCAAGCTCTTTCTTAGAAGCCTCCATAATCGTCTTATATGTGCTCTGAGTTATCGTGCCGGACTGAGCCTCAAGAGTAACTTTTTTGAGCTCAAGCTGCATTTTTTCCATCTGAAGCTCGGAGACGCCGGAGCCGAAGATATTGGAATTGCCGCTGTTGAGCAGCTCGTCGAGCTTCTTGAGCGCGGCGTTTATATCGTCCATGCCGAGAGCTTTGGAGACAAGCTCCCAAAACTTATTGGACGCATCGCTGTCAGTCTTATTCTGGTCATTTTTATTCTGATTGTTGTTCTTGTTCTGCTCCTGTTCCTGATTTTCGAGCTCTTTGTTTATCTCGGCAAGGCGAGCATTTATCTCTTTGAGCTGAGCAGACGAACTCACGGCGGTATTCTTCGCGTTGTTATAGTTTTCAACGGCGGTCAGATACGCCTGCTGTTTCTCCGCGAGGACGGAGTTGAGCGACGATGTGTCGAACGTCGCAAGCACATCGCCTTTTTTGACATATTCGCCGACCTTGACGTTGACAGTCAGGACTTTTGTGCCATCAATCGGGATGAAGTTCCCCTTCTGCGACGACGAGACCTTGCCGGACATATCAAGGGTCTGAGTTATCGAACCCTTTGTCACCTTTGCGGTCGAGACCTGCGGCAGCGGATCGGGTTTGAAGAACATATACAGCACGCCCGCGATAATCGCGGCGCACAGGATCACAAGGATCGACACGAGCACTTTCTTTTTTGTTGACCACTTCTTTGTTTCCATGCGTATCCTCCGTCTCAAAGTTTTGGAAAAGCGCAAAGCGCATACATATAATAGAGAAATTGTACAGGTAAAATATAAACCTGTTGCTGTATAAATTGTGAATATTTTTTAAATTTTTAATCAGTATAAACTTTTTTTGATATTTTTTCAAGAACCCTGGAGGCGTTTCAGTCTGATAAAAGCAAGTTCTACATATAGATATATAACGCCCGGAATGCGTATACCGTTCTTGGTGAAAATCACAGCGACATCGGAGGAACGAAAATGAAAAGGATCGCAGCAATTCTGCTCGCCGTTCTCGCCGTACTGCTCAGCGCGTGCTCAGTGCAGAGATATTCCGACGCGGCAATGTTCTGCAGGCGGTTCAACAGAGAATATAAAGAATCACTGCTCGATATTGAAACTGCGGCGGTCACGGAGACGGACGGATGCACAGTGTTCAATCTGACGCCGGACGAAAACATTCTGATATCTCTGTATACGGACAGCGACGGAGTGCGGATAAAGCGGATAAGCATAACTGCGCACGGAAATGTCGAGGATATGCAAAACGGACTTTTCGCGCGTTTTCTGGCGCTCTGCAAATGTGCAGTCCCCGCCTATTCAAACAGCGAGGACACATACAAAGATATTTCGGCAAAGCTCAACATGCCGAACGCAAACGAATACGCAACTGCCATAACGCAATATACGCAGGGTGAAGGGGTCAGATATGCCTATTCAGCCGATGTCGCCGGTACATTTTTTTGCATGGAAAACAAAAGTCTGTGCCGCACGGACGAAGAGCACCTGACTCTCCGCAACGACGGCACAGACCTCAAGAGCTGAAAACAGCTTTTATTCTTTTATAATTTTATAGGCGACATCGGGCGTATCACTTATTATTGCATCGGCTCCGATATCATTGAGACGTTCTATCTCGTCGGGGTCGTTTATCGTCCAATACTGCACGGCTATGTTATAGCGGTGCGCATAATCGACCATCTTCTTGGTTCCGAGGCGGACGATATGGAACTGGTTCGCGGGAATCTGAAGAGCATCGTATTTGAACGAATCTTCGCCGAGATCAAGATTGAGGAGTGCCGCGCCATAAAATTTAAGCACTTCCGCAATACCCGCTGAGCGGAGCATATCAGGATGCTTTTCATCGACATATTCGGTGACTTCGCCCTTGAATGTGCCGAAGATAACTCGGTCGAGAAGTCCGCGCTCCTTGAGCACATCATAGAGAATATCGACACCGCGCATACCGTTTTCGCCGCCGTCTTTTATCTCAATGATATAGCTGTATTTGCCGTGGGATTCGAGCTTGTCGAGCACATCCTCGAGCAGCACCGCGCGCAGATCATCGGGTATTTTATCGCCGCGCAGACCTCTGTAGGGATAGCTGCCGTCCTCCGCCTGGAAGTTTTCGCCGAAGTTGAGCTCGCGCAGCTCGGCATATGTATGGTCGATGGGCTTGACATCCTCATAGCCGAAATATTCGACGGCGTTTGTTGTTCTGTCAAGCGTATCGTCGTGCAGGAGGATAAGCTTGTTGTCCTTTGTGATATGCAGATCGAACTCAAAGATATCGGTGTTGAAATCCTTGCTGTTCATGCACGACTCGAACGCAAGCATCGTATTTTCGGGCATGATTCCGCCGCCCGAGCGATGTGCGGAGACGAGCGCGGCATCAGCCGTGATATACGGATTAATTTCACCGCTGTATGTCGTTGCCGCAGGCGTCCACGCCATGAGCGCAGCATACACGCCGACAAAGACGACTACAACGGCTAAAATAATACCAATAACTTTGAGCGCAGTTCTCTTTCCGCTCTTCTTTTTCTTCGACATTTCAGTTCTCCTTTTTTGGCAAAAGCAATGCCTGTTGTGATTGTGTATAAAAACATACCACAACAGGCAGAAAAATGCAATGAAATTTACAGAATTTGTCTATTCATTTTCTTCTTTCATGCTTTTGTACTTCTCTCGGGTAGCAAGTCCGCCGCGGATATGACGCTGAGCCTTGTTTATATCTAGTATCTCGCGCACCTCGCTGTAAAGCTGGGGATTAAGACTGCGGAGCCTGCGCGCGACATCCATATGTACGGTCGACTTTGAAACTCCGAACTGTTTTGCCGCCGCCCTGACAGTTGTCTTGTTCTCAACTATATACTCAGCAAGCTCAACGGCTCTCTCCTCTACTATTCCTTTCAAAACGAACCCTCCCGTTTTTCAATGTCGCTAATAGATATGCAAAACGGGAGGGCTTTATTCACTTATTGCAGGGCTTGTTTTAAAGAATAAGTACAAAAGTGCCGGCGGTTATCAGCGCGCCGCCGAGAACGGTAGTCCAGGTCACCTTTTCGTGCAGAATAACGAACGCAAGCACGATGCTTATAACGACGCTGAACTTGTCTATCGGCATGACCTTTGATGCCTCGCCGATCTGGAGAGCGTGGTAATAGAACAGCCACGAAAGCCCCGTTGCAACGCCGGAGAGGATAAGAAAAATCCAACTGCG
>JBNMIN010000071.1:0-11177 GCA_050873305.1 Oscillospiraceae bacterium | reverse complement strand
GCCCTCGAGATGCAGAAAAAATGCGAAGAGATGTTCCCGGGAAACGAAGATAAGCTTTTCACGGCATATAATATCATCGACTGCGAAAAAGCCCGCGAGGACGCCAAAGAGGAACTCGATGAAGAATATAAGAAATTCTATGATACCTACAGGGTTATAGCTTTCTCTTCGAGATTCGTTGACCAGAAATGCCAGTGGGATATGCTAAAAAGCTTTGAGCTGCTGAAAAAAGATATCCCCGATGCGGGGCTGATATTCCTCGGATGCCGCGGAGAATACGAAAACGCCGTTCGCGAGATGGCGAAAAAGAGCGAATATTCAAGTGACATAGTCTTTGCGGGATTCCAAAAGAATGTGTTCAAATTTGTCTCCCGCGCGGATGTTTTTGCGATGACTTCCTATTACGAAGGCTTCCCGAATGTCATTGTTGAGGCATTGGCGGTCGGCACTCCGGCGGTCAGCACAGACTGCACATCGGGTCCCACCGAAGTTCTTGCGCCCGGTCGCCCGTTCCTGCCGCACTGCGACAAGATGACAAAAGTCGATTGCGGAATCCTCTGCCCCGTCATGTCCGAGAGTCCGGACTTTGACTACTGCAATATAAATAACGCCCACCGCGAATACGCGAAGGCGCTCAAAACACTGCTGACGGACGGCGAGCTTCGCGCCCGTCTTTCGGAAAACGGAAAGAAGCGCGCAGACGAGCTGAGCGCAGAAAATATGAAGCAGGTCTATTTCGACCTGACCGACAACTGATTCGGAGGTAACAACAATGAGCAGATATCTTATAGTCGGCGCGGGGCGCAGCGGAATCAACGCCGCGCAGCTGCTTATCAAAGTCGGCGAGGATTTTATAATCTACGACGGCAACGAGAATTTTGACACTGCGGCGGCGTGCGAAAAAATAGGCAGGGATAATATAGAATTTATCCTCGGCGATTTTTCGGGCTTCGATTTTTCGCGCGTTGACATTTGCGTAGTCAGCCCCGGCGTATCACTTGAGACGCCGATAATGAAAGCCGTCAAAGAGCATAATATACCGATCTGGGGCGAGGTCGAGCTTGCCTACAGACACGACAAGGGCACGGTTATCGGCATAACCGGCACAAACGGCAAGACCACGACAACTTCGCTCACCTACGACATAATGAAGCGCCACGCGAAAAAGGCTCTGCTCGTCGGCAACATCGAGATACCCTACACCGGATACGCGCTCGAGAGCGACAGGGACAGCGTGACGGTCGCGGAGATAAGCAGCTTCCAGCTTGAAACCATGGTGACCTTCAAGCCGCACGTCACGGCTATTCTCAACATTACGCCCGACCATCTCGACAGGCACAAGACGCTCGAAAACTACATCGCGATAAAAGAATCGATAACCAAGAATCAGGACGAGAACGACTTCTGCGTGCTCAACTACAACGACCCGGTTCTGCGCGAATTCGGCAAGACGCCGCGCTGCAAGGTCATATTCTTCAGCTCTTCGGAAGAGCTCGGGAGCGGAGTATTCCTGCGCGGCGATACGATGATAATAAAAGAAAACGGCGTTGAAACGCCTGTCTGCACGACGAAAGACACGAGCCTCGTCGGCATGCACAACTACGAGAATATCATGGCGGCTATCGCGATGACCCACGCGATGGGCGTGCCGCTCGACACCATCCGCCAAGGCATAAAAGAGTTCACGGCGGTCGAGCACAGAATAGAATTCGTCGTCGAGAAGAACGGCGTCAAATACTACAACGACTCCAAGGGCACGAATCCCGACGCGGCGATAAAGGCGGTCTACGCTATGCCCTCGCCGACGATTCTAATCGGCGGAGGCTACGACAAGAAGTCGAGCTACGACGAGTGGGTCGCGACATTTGAAGGCAGAGTCAAAGAGCTTCTGCTCATAGGCAAGACGAAATATGACATTGCCGCCGCCTGCGATAAGGCGGGCTTCAAGGCATACAAATTTGTTGACACGCTCGAAGAGGCAGTCAGCATAGCGGCTGCCGACGCAGAGAGCGGCGACTGCGTACTGCTCTCCCCCGCATGCGCGAGCTGGGATATGTTCAAATGCTATCAGCAGCGCGGCGAGATATTCAAGGACTGCGTAAGAGCGTTATAAAAGCTATAAAATAAAGCGAGCCGCCGCGGATATCCGCGGCGGTTTTGTGTTGGAGTGCTCGGTGCGCGTAATAACTTGGCGTTAGATGCAGCAGTGGTACATCGAGTTGCCGCGCAAAAGAGTTTCGCACCAATAAAATCGTGCAAACTTCGCGGGCGGATGATATCCGCCCCTACCGCGCACTTTTTCACTATTCACTTTTACCTATTACTTTGAGCGAAGCGAAACAATCCCTCAGTAGCTTTATCCACTATATAGATTTCAAGGGCGGGCGAACAAAGTTCGCCCCTACGGTCGGTAGGATAAATCTTTGCGAAGATTTTGTGCCGCTGTCGCAGCAACGGTGCGTCGAGTCGCCGCACCATGCAAACTGAGCATCAGCAAACAACAAAAATACCGCAGGGCTTTTGCTCTGCGGTACTTTGATTTCAGGCTTTATTTATGCTCGGCGAGGTATCTGTCCACGACGGACTCGACATAATCGGGGCGGTCGGTGATGATACCGTCAACGCCGTTTTCGAGCATTTTGATTACATCCTTTTCCTCGTCAACTGTCCATGCGTTGACCTTCATGCCGGCGGCATGGGCGCGCTTGACAAGCGCCTTTGTGGCGAACGCCTTATGCGGATGCATCGCGTCGCAGCCGATCTTCTTCGCGAGTCTGAGCGGCTGGCAGAGCCATCTTGTGACTATCTGACCGTAGATCGGATAGAGATAAGCGGTCTTGCACTTGGGCTCGTACTTCTTTGCTTCAATGAGCATCTTATAGTCAAAGCTCGAAATGAGGAGCTTATCGAAAAGTCCGTATGCCTTGGCGGCGTCTATCGTCTTGCGGACAATGTCCGCGCGGTCGGTCTTGCAGGGCTTTATCTCGATATTCATGACACTGAGCTTGTCGCTCTTCTGCATGCACTCGAGGTATTCCTCGACAGTTGGCAGAGTGACACCGGCGAAGTCCTTGGAGAACTTGCTGCCGAAGTCGAGCTTGCGGATATCTTCAAACATATAGTTTCCGATAGCGCCGGTGCCGTTGGACATCTCGTCAACGGTGTCGTTATGGCAGATAACTATATATCCGTCTTTTGTGGAATGGACATCGGTCTCGGTTCCGTCGGCTCCGAGCTCGATTGCTTTTTCAAACGCGGGGATCGTGTTCTGCGGGGCATAGCGGTTAGCACCGCGGTGTGCGATTATCTTTGGCTTATTCAACACTGTTCACCTCTGAAAAATTTCTGAGGACATTATAGCACTTCGGCGCTAAAAATTCAACAGGAATGTGATAATGCTGAAATAATTATTAAATTTCTGTTCTTAATTAGGTTTTGAGCCATTTTGCTGTTGCATGCTATTAATATTTTTGCTATAATGATAGGAGCTTTTATGCAAATTGTCGATGCTTCCTGATTGAATTTTTTCATATCGGGGAGCAAAAACAGCTGTCTGCGGGCGTATTTTCCCTGCTCCGCCGCGGACTCGAAGGAGTGTTGAAATGGGAAAGAGTAATCTCAAGGAAAAGGTCAGCACGACATGGAACAATGTCGTACTGCACTGGAAAACACCCGCCTTGGGCAAATATGTCTCCTACAAAGAGATAATTGCCTACGGCGTCGGAGGAATGGGCGTTCAGTTCGTCATATTCTTCTGCTCGCTCATCGCGCTTTCCGCAACGAGCTTCCTCGTCGGAAACACGATAGGCATCAAGCCGATGCACCTGCAGTATATGGCGGTCGCATCGACAATAATCGGCTTCGGAATCACTATCGGACGCTCTTACATAATCGACAGCGCCCGCTTCAAATCCGGAAAATTCCGTCCCTGGCTTGCGATAACCGGTATTCCCACCGTTATTATAGCGGTCGTGTTCGTCTGGCTGCCCTATGAGACGATGTCGTATATGCAGAAAGTCATTGCGGTTTTCCTCTGCTACAACCTTCTGCAGTGCTTCTATCCGTTCTTCCAGCAGGCTTACACAGACCTTGCAAACGTCATATCACCAAACTCCCACGAGCGTACCGATATCGTTTCGGTCTCTTCGATCATCTACTCCATGGCGCCGACCCTCACCGGTCTTTTCGTGCCGATGCTCTCGACACTCACCGGCGGTCTGAACTCCATCACCACATACCGTATAATCCATCCCCTTGTCGCCGTTATCGGACTTCTTCTGTCCTATGTGGCATACGCGGGAACGAGAGAGAGAATAATCGTGGCGGAGAGCCATGTTACCCAGTTCAAATTCTCCGACGCATTCCGCGCCGTTGCAAAGAACAAATATTTCTGGATAACTTCCCTTGCAGGCTGGCTCGGCTTCCTTGAGGGCGCAGTCGGCGTTATCATCGGCTGGACATTCATCTATGCCTATCCCGACAGAATGGGTCTTTACGGAGTCGCGACAACGCTTATCGGCAACGCCTCGCTCTGGGCTATGCTCCTGTGCCCGATAGCGATAAGAATTATCGGCAAGAGAAACCTGCTCATCTGGTGCAATGTTACTAACGTCGTGCTCATCGGACTGCTCTATCCCCTTTATAACAACATTCCCGCGCTGATAATCCTCTATTATCTCAACGGATTCGTCAACGCTTTTTCGATAGTCTACTCCCCCGGCATCAACGCCGACATGCGTGACTATCAGCAGTATTTCACCGGCGAGCGCATCGACGGAATGTTCGGCGCGGTCGGCATAATCGGCTCGTTTATCGGAATGTTCACCGGCATGGTGCTCCCGACCATCTATCAGATGCTCGGCCTTGAGGACAACTACGACGTGCTCGAAGTCGCTTCGTTCAGAGAGGATATGTTCGACGTGCTCATCATCGCCGCAGTTATCGGCGCGGCACTCAACTTCGTCCCCTACCTCTTCTATGATCTGACCGAGACCAAGCAGCGCGGCATAGTCAAGGTGCTCAAGATACGCGCGATGTTCGAGGACTACGGCAACGGTATTCTCCGCGACGAGAGCATCGTTGAAGCCATAGATATAATCGACGAAGCAAACCTCCTCTACAAAGACAGAACTCTCATGACCACGAAGGACGACATCAAGAAGGCAGAGAGACTGCCCGCGAGAACGCCCGAGGAAAAAGAGTTCAAGAAAAACGAAATCAAGCGACTCAGAGCCGCTTACAAGGAATTCAACACTCAGAACCGCGGCATAAAGAAAGACCGCATAAATCAGGCGAAGGCTATGCCCAAGAGCACCGACGCCGAGAAGGCAGCAAGAAAAGCCGCGATAAAGGCAGCGAAGAAAGAAAACAGAGAGCTCAACAAGCTCAATGCGGACATCTCCGTGTGCGATTTCATCATCGACGAGATGAACAAATACGACACTCTGCGCATCAAGAAGCAGGTCGAGCGCTCGATTGCGCTTGACAGAGCCGGATACGCCGGAATATTCAACTACAGCAAAGAGGACATGGCTGAAGCCAAGGCTCTGCCGAAGTCCACTCACGAGGAGCGCGAGATTCGCAGCGATGCCATAACCCGCGCCCGCGCGCTCAAGAACGCCAGAAAGGCAATGGTAAAATTCTACGGCTCGCCCGAAAATATCGTCGAGCCTTCGGACGATGCGTTCAAGGCCGCAGAGGCTCTGCCGGACGACACCTTCGCGCATCAGCTCGAAAAGAAGAGAACCGTCAAGAAGCTCGTCAACGAGAAGTCGAAGTACATCAGAAGCGTCAAGCCTCTTCTCGACGCAAGACGCCAGCTGACGGAAAAAGAGAACTACGCGCATCTTGACGACATCCGCGCAAGATACGCCGACGCAAAAGCGAACACCGACGCCGAGTATGAGGCGCGCAGAATCGAGATCGAAAGACTCGAAGAAGAGCGCAAGGCAGACCTCGAGCGCAGGAAGCAGGAGCGTCTGGCAAAGAAGAACGGAAAGTGAGGAAAAGACGATGAAAAAATTCAGTAAAATAGCAGCTGTTGTTGCGCTGATGCTCGTTGTCTGCCTCTCTTTCACAGGCTGCGGCAATCTCGGCAACGCGATAATCTCCGCTCTCTCCCTCGATGTCACGGTCGACGACCCGGCGCTCATCAAGGTTGAGGATATACTCGGCAAGACCGTCAAGACGGAATCCGTCAAGAGCGGCGACTTCACCTATACATTATATACCGACAACACCGCCTGCATCACGGGCTACACAGGAAGCAACCCCGTTGTTTCCATCCCCGCGGAGATAGACGGCGCAAAGGTAGTCGGTCTCGAGAACAAGGCTCTCAAGAGCAGCAGCACGCTCAAGGAGCTTATCCTCCCCGACTCGATTGAGGCAATCGGCAACTATGCCGCGATGTACTGCGACAATCTTGAAAAAGTAACTATCGGCAAGAACATTAAGCACATCGGCATCAGCGCGTTCGAGGGCTCGCAGGAGAACGCCTACACCGGAAAGAGCAAGCTTACGACCGTTGTTTTCAACGGCGCGCCCAAGACCATATCTGAAAAGGCTTTCTACTTCTGCTCCGCGCTGACCGAAATAGTCCTGCCCGAGGGCGTTGAGACCATCGGCGACTGGGCATTTGCGAAGTGCTTCAGCGCAAAGAAGATAATTATCCCCGAGGGCGTCACTCAGATCGACGACCACGCGTTCCTCAAATGCACCGGAGCGGTCGAGATATCGATCCCAGGCACGGTTGAGAGCATTGCAGTGAGCACATTCTACCGCTGCTCCTCTCTTGAGAAACTCACTCTCGGCGAGGGAATCAAAAAGCTCGAAAAGGGCGCGTTTGAAGAGTGCAAATCGCTCAAGACGGTCGTTCTGCCCAAGAGCATGGAAGAAATCGGCAAATATGCGTTCTACAACTGCACCGGACTCGACGAGATAACTATTCACTCCGGGGTCACCGTATTCGGCGGCGAGATATTCAAGGATGTCGGCAAGCTCACGATTTCGACCGAGAGCGGAAGCGACGCCGAGAAATACGCGCAGGACAACGGCTTTGATGTTGCCGTTATCGGCTGACGGAGGACGAATGGGAACGATAATCGCACTCGGCGGCGGCCGTTATGACGACGGCGAGGTCATGCCGATATTTGAAAGAATAGTTCGCGAATCGGGCAAAGAAAATCCTCATGTTGTGTTCCTGCCGACTGCCGGGCACGACGACACCGATGGCGACGAGCCCATCTGGGAGAGCTTCGAAAAGCTCGGATGCACGGTTGAAACGCTCAAGCTGACCGACCCCGCTAACTCCCGCGAGCACATATATAATACGCTCGTGAGCACGGACATTGTCTACGCCGGCGGCGGAAACCTCGAGTTCATGATGAACACATTCAAGGCGACCGGCGCGGACGAGGCACTCAGAGAAGCTTATAAACGCGGGAAAGTCCTTTCGGGACTCAGCTCCGGCGCGATGTGCTGGTTCGACATGGGATATGACGACTGCGGCGAAAACGGCAGTTTCATGTTCGTCGACTGCATCGGGCTTCTCCCCTACTGCTACTGCCCGCACTTCATCAGCGAACGCTGGCAGAGCTTCGGGACAGCCGTAATAGGCTGCCGAGTCTCGGGCATCGGAGCCGAGGACGGCGCGGCGCTCATATTCAAAGACGGTCACTTCTCCGCCATGTGCGGAAACGACGGCGGAAGCGTGTTCTATTTTGACAAGGACAACGGCTTTGCAAAGAGCGACATAACCGAGGACGCGTCGGCGCTGGATATATAAAAATTCATACAGGGAAAACGGAGAATATCTGTTTTCCCTGTTTTTTTATTGGGTTATCTATGGGCTTGCATTTCCGGCACACGGTTTAATAACGAACTTGCTTAAATCTGCTGAATATGATATGATTTTGTATCGGCTATGCCGATAGCGGATAGCCGCAAGGGCTGTCCCTACGGGATATATGAGCTATAGTCATTGCTGAATATTCGATTTAGTTGCAATATGGAGGACAATTATGTGGTGCTTGCCCAAAGACAATTCAAAAGCAGTTATTACTGCACAAAATCAAATACATAGCGCTCATCGCGAGTGTCACTTGCAACTACCCGAAACGGCAATTTTATTCTTTATGAGCAAAGCGACAGATTACCTCACATCGCATTATAATGCAACAGAACTGCCTGAACCGCTTCCGCGATTTCTTAATTCCTGCTCCATTTGGGAGATTGATGAATCTCAGCTGTGCTTTGCGGACGGAGGACGCGGTGCTCCGCAAGCAGTAGATACAATCGAAACTCTCGCCGCATTAGGAGTAAAAAATATTATTTCCGTCGGAATGTGCGGAGCATATGATGAAGTCGTCCATGTCGGTGAAATTATCGCTCCGCAAAAGGCTTTTGTGGAAGAAGGAACATCACTTCATTATTACGAGGACATCGAATATTCAAAGCCGGACGGTAACCTTCAAAAAGCCGTCACATCTTTGCTTGGCATACGCAACTATTCTATTGTCTCGACAGATGCCGTATATCGTCAGACATTGTGCAAAGAACAGTTATGGCGAGATAAAGGTGCTGTCGGAGTAGATATGGAAACATCGGCAATCTTCAGCGTTTCCAAATATCTCGGCTTAAAAGCTGTAGCTATGCTAATGGTTTCCGATATACACCCGATTGATTCAAATTCTGCGAAATGGGAATGGAAAATGACAAACGAGATGAGATATAATCTTGTCGATCAAGCCGTCGCATTTGCAAGAGCGATTAATAATACAAAATAATATCTCGCCTATGCTGGATTGAGCCTATTCGAGTTTGTGCCGTTTGCGGCAGCGGTGCGTCGAGGTCGCCGCACCATACAACGGTGAGGAGTGTGTGCCAATAAGTTTTTCAATCTTCGTGGGCTGATTATATCTACCAATACCGAAAACTTCTTCGCTATTCACTTTTACTTATTACTTTGGGCATAGCGAAACTAACCCCTCAGTCACTTCGTGACAGCTCCCCTGCAGGGGAGCCTATGGACGGGGTCGTGTGGAAGTCGCCGCGCCTTACAAAATCAGGCTTTATTATTGGGCGCAAGCACGCCAATTAACCAACAACACTCCCTCCGCATATTCTTATAGTAAATGAATATGCGGAGGTATTTTTATGCCCGATGTCTATCTCAGTCCTTCAACTCAGGACTATAACCCCTACATAATCGGCGGGAGCGAGAAATACTATATGAATCTCCTCGCCGACGCGATGGAGCCGTATCTCGCATCAAGCGGGATAAGCTACGGCAGGAACGACCCGAACGGCGACGCCGCGGCGTCTGTCGCGCGGGCGAACAGAGGAAATTATCGGCTCTATCTCGCGCTGCACTCGAACGCCGCGCCCGAGATATATGAAGGTATGCTGCGCGGACCCGATGTCTACTACTATCCGACGAGCGCGCAGGGAAAGCGCGCGGCGGAGATAATCGCAAACGGACTGCGCGAGATATATCCCGAGCCGGAGCTTGTGAACACGCGCTCTTCGACCGAGCTGCTTGAACTCAGGCGGTCGAAAGCCCCCGCGGCTTATCTCGAGCTTGCCTACCACGACAACGAGCAGGACGCGCGGTGGATAGCCGACAACATTGACGCGATAGCCGAAAATCTTGTCATAAGCATCGCGGATTTTCTCGGCGTGCCGTTTCATCCGCCGGTATTCCCCTCCGAGGGCACCGTCCGCACACAGAGCGGAGTGCTCAACGTCCGGCGCGCGCCGAATATTACTTCAATGATAATCGGCGTTATCCCGAACGGACGCCCCGTGACGATAACCGGCGCACTCAACGGGTGGTATGCCATCAACTTCGGAAACACAACAGGTTATGTTTCGGCGGGAAATATCAGCAGAAATTGACACAGTTTGTACACAAAATTGACATATTCATACACTTATCCGATTTTTTCCGACGGCGTTTGTATAAAATGCAGATTTTTAAACTTTTCCTTGCTTTTACCCCCAAAAAGCCCTATACTATTATTGTATTTTCACCGAACTTTTCTTTAGGGGGAACGAGGATTTGAAGTTGCTTGAGGAGCGCATAATTGCTGACGGCAAAGTGATCGGGGACGATATTCTCAAGGTGGATATGTTTCTCAATCACCAGATCGACGTGCACCTTCTTCAGGAGATCGGCAAGGAGTTCAAGCGCCGTTTTGACGGGTGTAATATAAATAAAATTCTGACTATCGAAGCATCGGGCATAGGGATCGCGTGCATAACTGCGCAATATTTCTCTGTGCCTGTTGTTTTTGCCAAAAAAGGCGCGCATAAAAACGTTGGCAGCAATGTCTACTCCTCCGTTGTCCACTCCTTCACAAAGGGCACGGACAGCAACGTCACCGTGTCGAAAGACTACATAAACAAGGGCGACAAGATACTCATCATCGACGATTTCCTTGCAAACGGCGCCGCCGTTTCGGGGCTTATCGATATAATCAACCAGGCGGGCGCCGAGCTTGAGGGAGTCGGCATCGCCATTGAAAAAGGCTTCCAGCCCGGCAGAAAGGTTCTCGAAGAGAAGGGCGCGAGAGTCGAATCCCTCGCCATCATCGAGAAGATGGGCAACGGAACAATAACATTCAAAGAACAGGACGACTGAGTTATTTTTTCCCGTGCAGGACTGCGGGATAAATATAAAAAATTTTTTGGAGGTAAGTCAAAAAATGAAGAAATTCACAAGAATCCTCGCGATCGTTCTTGCGCTCGCCACCATTTTCAGCTTTGCAGCTTGCGGCAGCAAGGACAGCGGCGACAAGAAGATGAAGGTTGGTTTCATCTTCCTTCACGACGAGAACTCGACTTATGACAAGAACTTCATCACCGCAGCTGAGGAAGCTTGCAAGGAGCTTGGCGTTGAGATGGTCAAGAAGACCGGCATCGGCGAAACTCAGGCTTGCTACGATGCAGCGGCTGACCTTGCTGATCAGGGCTGCTCAATCGTTTTCGCTGACAGCTTCGGCCATGAGAGCTTCATGATCCAGGCTGCCGAGAAGTATCCGGACGTTCAGTTCTGCCACGCTACCGGCACCCAGGCTCACACCAAGGGTCTCAAGAACTTCCACAACGCTTTCGCTTCCATCTACGAGGGCCGTTACCTTGCAGGTATTGCCGCAGGTATGAAGCTCAACGCTATGATC
>JBNMIN010000070.1:0-11285 GCA_050873305.1 Oscillospiraceae bacterium | reverse complement strand
TTGAAAAAGAAAACGCCTGCAAAAGAAAAGCAAACTCAGGGCTACGCCCCGAGACCCCGGCAACGCCGCGCCGCAGTACTTAGTCTGCGGCTCTCAGTCGGCAGCTCGGCACATTCGCGCGCAAACGTGCCGGAGCTTGAACGAGTGCGCGCTCGTGCGTCTTGCTGCGCAAGCCGTTCCCTCGCCTATCTCAGTTAGATATCAAACACTGCGGCGCGGCTATTGAAAACTTAATTATAAAGGTCGGTTTTGTTGCTCGCCTTTGCCTTGCAAAAGTTCAAAGAATGGGGATTGCTTCTGCCTGTTTAACCCTTTTGAAACTTTGTATTTACTATGCCGATAGCGGACAGCCGCAAGGGCTGTCCCTACGAACGGTCAGAGATAGACCTTCAGAAGATTTCCTGCCGCTTGCGCGGCAGCGGTACGTCGAGTCGCCGCACACTACAAAATACGCAACAATAAGATTGCACAGATTTCGCGGGCGGATGATATCCGCCCCTACATGATTGTGCTGATTTATAACATTGCGACAACACAAAAACCGACCTATGATAGCCATAGGTCGGTTTAATTGCTTTATAAACCCTCCGTCAAAGGTACGGCGGAAATATTGAGTTTTGCTTACTTTCTGCTGACGCCGAGAGTCATCTTCTCGCCGTTGATGTTCCACTCCTTGGAGCTGTCGCCGCCGAGGGAATAGACTATCTCATCCGCGAGGACGTCATGCTTTATGGACTCGGCGTTCTTCTTGATAATACCGTTGAGCTTTTCATTCTCGCCGGTGTAAAGAACGATCTTGTCCATAACATCGAAGTCAGCCTCTTTGCGCATGGTCTGTATCTTCGAGATTATCTCTCTGACGAAGCCCTCCTCGATAAGCTCGGGGGTGAGGTTCGTGTCGATTGCGACGGTGATGCCGTAGTCGGAAACTGCGAAGCTGCCCTCTTTCTGGACGGAATCTATGAGCAGGTCGTCAACGCCGAGCTCTATCTCGTTGCCGTCGACGCTGAACTTCAGCGCGCCGTTCTCGTCAAGCTCCTTCTTTGCGGCGGAGCCGTCGAGGGAGGCGAGATGCTCTTTTATCTTGCCGAGGAATCTGCCGTATTTCGGACCGACGGTCTTGAGCTGCGGCTTGAAGCTGTAGCTGACGAAATCCGCCTCGCCGTCAACGAATTCGAGTTCCTTGACATTGAGCTCGTCTCTGATTATCTCCGCATATTCGCCGCCGAGAGCCTCGTCCGCGCGGACAAACATCTTACCAAGCGGCTGACGGTTCTTGATGTTCGCGCCGTTTCTTGCGGCACGGCCGAGCACGACTATATTGAGCGCCTCGTTCATTCTCTCCTCAAGAGCCTTGTCAACATATGCAGCATCCGCAACGGGATAATCGCACAGGTGGACGCTCTCGGGAGCGGACTTGTCGATACTGCACACGAGGTTGCGGTAGATATCCTCGGTCATGAACGGGATCATCGGAGCGGCAAGCTTCGAGACGGTGACGAGCGCGGTGTAGAGAGTCATGTAAGCATCGGTCTTGTCCTGGCTCATGCCCTGCGCCCAGAAGCGCTCGCGGCAGCGGCGGACATACCAGTTGCTCATCTCGTCGACGAAGTTCTGCAGCGCACGCGCCGCCTCGGGGATGCAGTAATCCGCGAGGTAATTATCAACGGTGGTGATAAGAGTGTTGAGTCTCGAGAGCAGCCATCTGTCCATGGTCGGCAGCTCCTCAGCCTTGCGAAGCTCATGCTTCGTGGCGTCGAACTCGTCTATATTTGCATAGAGCACGAAGAAAGCGTAGATGTTCCAGAGCGTACCCATGAACTTGCGCTGGCCCTCGATAACAGCCTTGCCGTGGAAGCGGTTGGGCAGCCAGGGAGCGGAGTTGGTGTAGAAATACCAGCGGACTGCGTCTGCGCCGTAGGCGTTGAGCGCGTCGAACGGGTCGACGGCGTTGCCCTTGGACTTTGACATCTTCTGACCGTTCTCATCCTGAACGTGACCGAGAACAAGAACATTTTCATAGGGCGCTCTGTTGAACAGCAGGGTCGAAATGGCGAGCAGCGAATAGAACCAGCCTCTCGTCTGATCGACAGCCTCAGAGATAAACTGCGCCGGGAACTGCTGCTTGAACAGGTCGTGATTTTCAAACGGATAGTGGTGCTGCGCGAAGGGCATCGAGCCGGAGTCGAACCAGCAGTCTATAACCTCTGGTACGCGGTGCATCTCGCCGCCGCACTTCGGGCACTTTATTGTAACAGCGTCGATATAGGGGCGGTGCAGCTCGATATCGTCCGGGCAGTTCGAGGACATGCTCTTGAGCTCTTCGATAGAGCCTATCGAATGTCTGTGACCGCACTCGCATTCCCAGACGTTGAGCGGAGTTCCCCAGTAGCGGTTACGGCTGATGCTCCAATCCTGGACGTTCTCTATCCAGTCACCGAAGCGTCCCTTGCCGATGCTCTCGGGAATCCAGTTGACAGTGTTGTTGTTGCGGACGAGGTCGTCCCTGACTGCGGTCATCTTTATGAACCACGAGTCTCTTGCATAATAGATGAGGGGCGTGTCGCAGCGCCAGCAGTGGGGGTAGCTGTGCTCAAACACGGGAGCGGAGAAGAGAAGTCCGCGCTTGTCGAGGTCGATAAGCACATCCTTGTCCGCGTCCTTGCAGAACTTGCCCGCCCACGGGGTGCTCTTGTCCATGCAGCCGGCGGCGTCGACGAGCTGAACGAACGGAAGATCGTAGTTCTTGCCGACGTTTGCGTCGTCCTCACCGAATGCCGGTGCGATATGGACTATACCGGTGCCGTCCGTCAGAGTGACATAGCCGTCGCAGGTGACATACCAGCCCTTTTTGCCGTCCTTCGACTTTGTGCATTCGAACAGCGGCTCATATTCTCTGTATTCAAGCTCCTTGCCCTTGAAGGTAGCGAGAGTCTCGACTCCCTCGGGGAAGAACTTTTCGACGAGTGCCTGCGCCATATAATATACGGTGCCGTCCTCGACCTTTATCTTTACATAGTCCTCTGCGGGGTTGACGCAGAGTGCGACGTTCGAGGGCAGAGTCCACGGAGTTGTCGTCCATGCGAGGAAATATGCGTCCTCGTCCTTTGCCTTGAACTTGACGACCGCGGAGCGCTCCTTGACGTCTTTATAGCCCTGGGCGACCTCCTGCGAAGAGAGCGGAGTGCCACAGCGCGGGCAATAGGGAACTATCTTGAAGCCCTTGTAGAGCAGACCCTTGTCCCAGATCTGCTTGAGCGCCCACCACTCGGACTCGATAAACGAGTTGTGATAGGTGACATAGGGGTGCTCCATGTCCGCCCAGAAGCCGACCTTGCCGGAGAAATCCTCCCACATGCCCTTGTATTTCCAGACGCTCTCCTTGCACTTCTTGATGAAGGGCTCGAGGCCGTATTCCTCTATCCCCTGCTTGCCCTCGATTCCGAGCATCTTCTCGACCTCGATCTCAACGGGCAGACCATGGGTATCCCAGCCGGCCTTTCGGGGCACCATATAGCCCTTCATGGTCTTGTAGCGCGGGATCATGTCTTTTATAACTCTCGTCAGCACGTGGCCGATATGCGGCTTGCCGTTTGCGGTCGGCGGGCCGTCATAGAAAGTGAAGGTCTCCGCATTCTTGCGCGAGTCGATGCTCTTCTCGAAGATGTGGTTCTCGTTCCAGAAATCAAGCACCTTCTTCTCGCGGTTGACGAACTCAAAATTCGTCGATACCTTGTCGTACATAATAGCTATCCATCCTTTCATGGAATCGCGGCTGATAACAAAAAAGGTCCCTGTCCATAACAGGACAAAGACCCGGCTTTGCAACCACCCACTACATTCAATTAAATGCCGCCCGGTAACGGTGGGACGCGCCGTCGGGATCTACTCGGTTTTCGCCTTTCGTCCCGCTGCTCGGGAGTGATATTCGCTCCTGCGCCGAGTACCGGCTTTCCACTGCCGCCGGCTCACTTTGTCTCTTTGCGCAAGGCTACTGTCTCCGTCAAAGCCTTTGAGATATGCTCATTTAGTGTTGCACCCGATAGGTACAAACCGCCCGAAAGCGGCTGATTTTCCGTCATTTTGCACCCTCAAGGCTTGAAATACGCCCGTATATCTGCGCCTTGTCGGGCGCATCTGGCGAAAAATCAGCTCGTTTTCGGGTGCGTAGCAGTTTTGAAGCGAAGATTTTTCGCTTCTGTCAAGGATAACGCCGCAGGGAATACTGCCGTATTCCCAAGGCTTTTGACGCAGACAAAGCGGAAAAGATTGCTCCAAAACCGATTTGTCCCTATCGGGTACAACACTAAGGTGATTATAATACTTTTAGATTTATTCGTCAATAGCTTTTAACAGGTTGAGCCGACTATTTTTCGTCTTTGCCCGTGCCCATGATGAACTCATATGCTTTCATACACTCGTCGAAAGGCAGTCCCGTCTCGTTCTGGAGATAAGTGGCGGCATCCTCCGCCTTTTCGAATTTTTCAAGAGTGTCTCTCGCCTCGGAAAATCTTTTTATCGCGGTCTCGAATTCATTGCCCATAACTTTTCTCCTCTCAGTGTGAATATTTATATAAGCCCCGACAGGCTGACGGCTGTTTCATAGGCGTTTTTGGCGGCTTGATAGACCGCGACGCCGTTTTGCTCCGCGCGGATGCGCGCGTCCTCATCGAGGGGCGCGGACTCCGTCAAAATAATGCAGGCTATGTCCGCGAGCGCCGCCACGCCGATGGAGTTGACGTTGCCCATGACGGTCATCCAGGCGTCCCCCGCCTTTGCACGGGACATGACCCAGCTCAGAAGGTCGCCGCAGTAGCCGCCCGTGACCTCGCGCGAAAGCGAGTCTTCATTTTCGCAAAGGGCTTTGAGCCCCAGCTTTTCTTTTATATCCCCGACCGTCATTTCGTCCCCTCCTTTTTCCCCGTGCCTCTGAACGGCGCGGGAATATATTCCTGCATATCGGTGCCGGCAAGCTCATCGCGCATGGCGAAAACGCAGTCGTGCAGCGTCGCGCTGCCCCTGACTATATCCTCCGCGAGGGCGCGGCAGGTGGGCGCGCCGCAGGTGCCGCAGTCGAGCCCCGGCAGGCGTGCGATTATCTCGGTCATCTTCGACATCATCGCCATGGCATCGGAGACGTTGTCGGCGAGCTTGAGAACCGACGAGCCCTCGAGCGGCCGCTGCCAGCTCATAGTCTCGGGCACTTCGTCGCCCGCCAGATGATTCGCCGCAACGGGCAGATATCTTCTGAGCTGCTGAATTCTCGCCTTTGCGACATACGGGTTTTCCGCAGTCAGCGAGCCGCCGACGCAGCCGCCCGAGCAGGCGTTGAGCTCGACAAAATCGAGCCTGTCAAGCTTCTCGTCCTCTATTTCTTCGAGCACTTTTATGACATTTTCAATTCCGTCCGCAGCGAGATATTTATCTTTGAGCAGTGCCGCCGACTCGCCGCCGCTCGACGCCCAGCTGACTCCCATGAGCCCCGACTTGCAGGCGTCCTCGGGTGCGCCGAGGTGGTTCATCTGCTTCAAAAGCACGGGATATATATCCTTCATCGCTATCACGGCATCGACATTCGACTCCGGCAGGCAGATAGGCTGCTTGACGGCGGTTATCTTCGCGGGGCACGGCGTGATAAAAAATATGCCGATATCCGAAGAGTCGAGCCCCGTCTTTGCCTGCGCCTCGCTGCGCGCTATCAGAGCCGCAGTCTCCATGGGTGAATTGAGCGGCAGGACATGCGGGACAAGGTGCGGGAAGCAGACTCTTATCAGCCGGCAGACCGCGGGGCACGCCGAGGATATTACCGGCCTCGGTATATCGTGCTCGGCGATGTATTTTCGCGTCGCGTCGCTGACGAGCTCGGCACCTCTCGCGACCTCGAACACCTCGTCAAAGCCGAGCATTTTGAGCGCGGTTATGACATATCCGATATCATCAAGATTGTTGAACTGCCCGTAGAGCGACGGCGCGGGCAGGGCGACTCTATATTTGAACTCGATTATCCTGTTCATCGAGTCGCGGTGAGAATATTTTGCATGGTGCGGGCAGACGCGTATGCACTCGCCGCAGTCGATGCAGCGTTCCGAGATAATATGCGCCTTGCCGCTGCGCACGCGTATAGCCTGCGTGGGACATCGCTTTATGCAGTTGGTGCAGCCCATGCACTTCTCTTCATCGAGCCGCACCGAATGGAAATACGTGTTCATGTAAAAAGTCCTCCCGGCTCCCGCAGACGCGGGCGCTCAGTCAGTGAGCGGTATATACTTTGAGGCTTATCGTTGTTCCGACATCCTTTTCGGTGTCTATCTTCATCTCGTCCGTATACTTTTTTATATTGGGCAGACCCATGCCCGCGCCGAAGCCGAGGGCGCGCACCTTATCGGGCGCGGTCGAATATCCCTCCTGCATGGCGAGCTCGACATTTTCTATACCGGGTCCGTGATCGGCGAGCACCATGGATATACACTCGGGCGATATCTCGACATCTATCTCGCCGCCGCCCGCATGAATGACCATATTTATTTCGCCCTCGTACATGGCTATCGAGACGTTTCTTATCACGGACGCGTCAAAGCCGAGACCCTTGAGCACGCGCTTCGTCTCGCCGGACGCCTCGCCCGCGCGGGTAAAATCCTCCCCGTCAACGTCAAAATGGAGCTTCATGTTATCCATTGACAGCCCTGCCCCCTCTCAGGCCTGCCTGATAGAGCTTTCCGCAGGAGGTGAACATCTCGAGCTCGGTTTTGAGCACGACGATATCCAGCTCGCGTGCAAGGTCGAGTATCGCATCGCCCGGCACCTTGCCGCGCACGAACACGATGACCTTCATGTCCATCATCTCGGCAGTCCGCACGACCTGGGGATTGACGAGCCCTGTGAGCAAAACTGCCTGTTCTTTGACAAATGCGAGCACGTCGCTCATCATGTCGCTGCCGCAGGCGGTCTGCACCTCTCTGTCCAGATGATCGCCGCCGCAGAGCAGCTCCGCCGAAAGAATGTCTTTAAGCTGTAAAACGGTCATTGTATTCCACCCTCTTGAGCAAAACCCTCAACTTTTCTGAGATTCTGCTTTTATTTATGTTGATTATAACATGATAGTTGAATCATTTCAACCTTATTACATTTTACTTACTCATACCAAAGCAAAAAGCGCCGGGGGGAATATTCCCCCGGCGCCCCGATTAGGCCGAAATCACTGCCAATTGAAAACCACTGTATAGCCGTTTACGGCTTCTCCGAAGAGAGACATCAGTATTTCTTCTGCGCTCTTCTGAGCAAGTTCAATCGTCCCTTTTTCCTTGGCATCGTTTATCAGCTTTTTCTCAAGCTCGGATTGGGCGGCGGCAAAGTCGCCTATTGTGAGCTGATTGAAAATGTTTTTGGTCTGCTTGGCATCCTTTATTGATGACGGGTCGATATAGACATTTGTTATGCTTATCTTTATATTATCTATAGTTATGACATTGGTCCTCGAATTAACAGTGATTTTTGCGTCCGAAAGATTCTTTATTCCGGCCTCAACATATCCGGTGAAAGTAAACGACATGGACTTGCCGTTAATTTTCAGCTTTTCGGAAAGCTTGTTGGCATACATTTTTCCGGAATCATATGTAGCAACCTGCTTATAGATACCCGTGTTCAGTTTAGCCTCTTTCAGCGTCTCTTCGAGGATTTTCGTTGTAGATGCGGAGTAGGAATTCGGGAACAGCTTGAACATTATGTCATCCCAGTGCCGTCCGCAGACTACGCCCGCTCCGAGACCTATCGCAAGAGTCAGGATAACCGCAACAACAATCTGAAAAACCTGCTTTGCGCCCTTCTTCTTGATGCCTTTAAGCTCGCCCTGAATGTTGTCGAGTGCCGCCATCAGTTCCTGATTTTCTGTTTTTTCTTCAACCATGACAATCCCTCTTTCACAAGATATTTCTGTATCGCGTATTTCGATTATATCAAATCAAAATCATATAATCAACACAAATTGACAAAATACGCGCGTCTGTCCGTTTAATCGGACAGACGCGGCTTCGTGTCGTTTATACTTGAGGTTACTTATTCGAACTGGGCGCCGAAATATCTATGCTTATTACATTTTTCGCCCGATAACACACCTCTATACTGTACCCCTCTTCGTTTTCGGCAGAATACAGATATCCTATTACTGTATCCGCGCTGTAATAGTCAATTGAGAATCCGGCATCATAGCACTTCTTGACATATGCGTCATAGTCCGCCTTTGTGCTGTAGCCGATATACACGCTGAAGTAGTCAACGGTATCGTAATCAATCTTGCCCCTGTTCGACCAGTCGGGCGTCGGGAGCTTCTCCGAAATACCGAACGCCGGCCATTCAAATTCGGGATAAAATTCCGCTTCGGGGAAATCCGCGGGGTCAACTTTGGCTGCTTTTACCCCGGTCTTATTCCCGTCCGCTGTTCCCGTGCATCCGACCAACGAGATGACCGCCAACAGCGCCATAACAACCGCTAAGATTCTTTTCATGTTTATACATCCTTTCATTTTTTACCGTCATTGACGATTTTTCTGACCCATTTTTCGCTGTAGCCGTATTTTGTAGCGAGCTGCTTTATGTTGCTTCCGTCATACTCTGCCGCAATCCGGCTTGATATGAATTCGTTCGAGAAAAAGTTCACCGGAAAATTGATCTGCTGGCCGCGGAATTCGGAATGCAGAGTCAGGGCGGCTTCGATTCCAAGAAGGACGGAAATCTCGTTGTACACGCCGTTCAGGTATTCACTTTTGATATCCTTTGAATCCATATCAGTAAAAACCTCTTTCATTTTTTGCTCCTTTCTATTATGACTTGTCCGAACGGACTTTCATAGAGCGGCAGTTCCCGCGAACTGTTCAGTGGAACAATTCAACAGGAACTTCTTTCGCTCTCATAACAGAAATTGTTTTTTTCGCGAGGCCGCGATATGGGTCGTATTTATCGCTCTTTGCAACTAATTAAAGTTGCATATATTGGGGCATAACAAAAAACAGCCCCGCTAAAAGCGGAGCTGTCGAATACCGGGAAACCGGGGTTATTTTATTTCTTTGCCTTTGCGGCTTTCTTGGCCTTTCTCTCGTCCTTGCTGTCGAGCCAGCCGAACTTATACATTGCAAACGCGCCGAGGAGCGATGCGATGATGGTGACGAAGATAAGCGTTCCGACGCCCATGGTCGAGGCGAAGATAAGAGTGATAACGCCGACCATTATCGGGAAGATGGATATCTTCCAGTGCTTCGAGAAGTAGGTCGCGGCGAGCGCGCCGAAGAGCGCGGGCAGAACCTGCTTGAAAGCGGGGGCGATGTTGGGGTTTGTGGTCAGCGCGGGGAGCACCGGACGGAACGCGAGCACGCCGACTGCGAGGATTATAGTAGTCGTGATAGCCGAGGACGCGATAGCGATAGTCGAGATGACTTCACCCTCTTCGGAGTTTGCGCGCACGCCCGCATTCTCCATGGCGTTGAGTCCGCAGGGCAGCTTGAGGTTCGTGATGTTGCCGGTGACGAAGCTCAGATATGTTCCGCCTGCGCCGAGCATGGGAGCATAGGTGAACACTTCGGCGATGCCGGAGATCCAGTAAACCGGGATAACGACCTTCATTGCATTGAAGAGCTTGCCCGCCTCGGGCCACGCATTGTAGTGCGCGCTTATCGCCACAGGCACGATCATGAGGACTGCAATGGCGGTTATCGAAGAAATTCTGCCCCAGATATGTATTTTTTCGCTGTAGGGCTTAGCGTTCTTTTTACTCATTTGCATTCCCTCCTTATCAGCCTCTCCACTCAAGATAAGCAAGTCCCTCGGGGCAGAACTTCGCTATAGCAATAGCGACGCCCATCGCGGCAAACATGCTTATCGGCAGAGCGAATGCTTCAAGCCACTTTATCTTGAACTTCTTGCACAGGAACGTGAGAAGGCTCATGAATATCATTGCCGAGACGAGCACGCACACGGACATGAATCCTGCGCCGTCGCCGAACTCCGCGCCGTAGAGGGCGTTGTCGCCCGCCTTGCCTGCGCCGGCAATTGCGCGCGCGACAAACGCGGCGATGATGCCGATAAACGCAGCTGCGGAAAGAGTATCAGCAAGCTTCGAGTTCTTGTCGGCAACCTTGCCCATGGTCTTCTGCACCTTCTTCATAACGAAGATGATGAGAACGAGCGGCAGGATGCAGCCGATGGTCATGACGAACGCGATGGTCGCAAAGACCTTGGGATCGGTCACGGGGCTCGAAAGAGTCAGGCCGAAGGTATCGAGCGCTGCCTCAGCGGCGACGCTCTCATAGGCGAGGTTGCCTATAACCGAGAGTCTGATCCACGGCAGGACGATGCCCAGCGAGTTTGCGAGCACGATGACCGTTGCGAGAATCGAGATGGCGGGCGCGATAGTGAACAGCGCGCTCGACACAACGGTGTTCTTCAGTGTATCTGTTGTTATTCCGAGTTTTTTGCCTTGTTTCCATGCCTTGACGAGAAAGAAAAGCGACTGCGCTATGACGAAGACGACGATAAAAAGACCGAGTCCTATCATAAAGCCGTTTTCCTTAAAATTTTCAGGGACCACAAAAACACCTCCTATAAAATTTCAGCGTATTAACTCACTGAGAATGATATCATATCCGGGCGGTATCCGTCAAGAAAAGTCGGATATATATTGCAAAAAATGTGCAATAATGCAAAAAGAGACAAAATTCACTGTCCGATAAATTACCTTGTGTTCGCGGCAGGATATGTTAATATATAACTATAACAATCAAACTGCGAGGTGAAACGAATGTCATTACCCGGATATGACCCACACGACTTTGAGGATGACGGAATCGACGAATCAAAGCTCGAGCCCGCGACCGATGAAGAAATTCGCGAGGCAATTGAGCAGGTGCTCGACGAAATGGACGAAGAACTCAAAGAAGCTTTCAGCGAAGAAACGCTCGAGCGCGAATACGGCGATTTCATGAGAGAATTTGAAAAAGCCGAAACAATTGAAGAAAGAACGGCGGTCATGGAGAAATACGGAATGTACCATGGCGATTTTATCGATTAACATTCCGGCACGGAGGTGTTCTGATGAGATACAAAGATAACGACGGCAAGAACGACAAGAAAAACGACAGTTTTTTCGACAGGATGATTGACGACCTCATTTGGGGTGCGCCGTTAGGCGACGGCGTCGGGATAAACTTAAAAACCGGCAACATCATCCCCTATCCCTCTTTTGACGAAGATAATCATCACGACTGGGATAATGACGAGTTCAGCTTCGACGACCTTGC
>JBNMIN010000069.1:0-11621 GCA_050873305.1 Oscillospiraceae bacterium | reverse complement strand
GGCTCAGTCTGCTCCGCAAAAACAAATTCGCCGTTTTCGGCTTTGCAGATATACTTTTTGCCGGTTGTTACCTTTCCCTCGAGCATCTGTTCCGAGAGCTTATCCTCGATCTGCTGCTGGATGACACGCTTGAGCGGTCTCGCGCCGTAGACCGGGTCGAAGCCCGCATCCGCCGTCTTTTGAACGGCCGATTCGTCAAAAATTAAAGTTATATCCAGCTGCGCCACGCGCTTTGAGAGCGTTTCGAGCATCCTGCGCGCAATCTCGGATATATCCTGTTTTTCGAGCGAGTGGAAGACGATTATATCGTCAACGCGGTTCAAGAATTCCGGTCTGAACGTGTTCTTGAGCTCTTTCATCACAAGCTCGCGCACGCGGTCGTAGCTCGGGACATTGCCGCGCTCCGACGAGAAGCCAAGCGCCTTTCCGCTGCCCGAAATCAGCTTCGCGCCGACATTCGAGGTCATTATAATAATGCAGTTCTTGAAATCGACCCTGCGCCCCTGCGAGTCGGTCAGTATGCCGTCGTCAAGTATCTGGAGCAGCATATTGAAAACATCTGGGTGCGCTTTTTCTATTTCATCAAAGAGAATAACGCTGTACGGTCTGCGGCGGACCTTTTCGGTCAGCTGACCGCCCTCATCGTAGCCGATATATCCGGGCGGCGAACCGACGAGCCTTGAAACCGTGTGCTTCTCCATATATTCGGACATATCGAGCCTTATCATCGCATTTTCGTCGCCGAAAAGCGAGTCGGCAAGCGCTTTGCAGAGCTCCGTTTTACCGACACCCGTAGGGCCGAGGAAGATAAACGAACCGGTCGGGCGTTTGGGGTCTTTGAGCCCGACTCTGCCGCGCCTTATCGCCCTCGCGACCGCGCTGACCGCCTCATCCTGACCGACTATTCTGCGGTGCAGTTCATCTTCGAGATGAAGCAGGCGTTCGCTCTCCGCCTGAGTCAGCTGCGAGACGGGTATCCCAGTCCACGCGCAGACTATTTCGGCTATATTATCGGCCGTAACTTCGCCTATTTTCTTGCTCGATTCCTCGCGCCAGCTGTGCTTTGCGCGCTCGAGTTCGTCGCTCAGTTTCTTCTGCTCGTCGCGTATCTGCGCGGCGTGCTCGAATTCCTGAGAATTCACTGCCGAGTCCTTTTCCTCGGCGAGGGCGCGGAGTCTGTCCTCCATATCCTTGAGATCGGGCGGCGCTGTGAATGCACTGAGCCTGACGCGCGACGCCGCCTCGTCTATTAAGTCTATCGCCTTGTCGGGCAGATATCTGTCGCCGATATAGCGCACCGACATTTTCACCGCCGCCTTTATCGCGTCGTCGGTTATTCTGACTTTGTGGTGCGCCTCATATTTGTCGCGGATGCCCATGAGTATCGCGACCGCCTCGTCCTCGCTCGGCTCGCCTACTGTGACGGGCTGGAAGCGGCGCTCGAGCGCGGCATCCTTTTCGATATGCTTGCGGTATTCCTCGAGCGTGGTCGCGCCGATGACCTGCATCTCGCCGCGGGCAAGCGCGGGTTTCAAAATATTCGCGGCGTCGACCGCGCCCTCCGCCGAGCCTGCGCCTATAAGCGTATGCAATTCGTCTATAAAAAGAATAACATCCCCCGCCTTTGAAACTTCTTCAATGGCGGACTTGACGCGCTCCTCAAAATCGCCCCTGTATTTTGTGCCGGCGACCATGCCGGTGAGATCGAGCGAGACTATGCGCTTGCCCTTGAGCAGTTCGGGCACTTCACCGGTGGCGATTTTCAGCGCGAGCCCCTCGGCGATTGCCGTCTTGCCGACTCCCGGCTCGCCTATCAGGCAGGGGTTGTTCTTCGTTCTGCGCGAGAGGATCTGAATGACGCGCTCTATCTCCTTCTGCCTGCCGATAACGGGGTCAATTCTGCCCGCCGCGGCAAACGAAGTCAGGTCGCGCCCATATTGATTGAGGGTCGGGGTATCAGTTCTGCCGCCGGGCTTTTCGACCGTCTCCGGCTTTCCGGAATCTTTACCCGACGCCGAGCCGAACGCTTTCAAAAGCTCCTGCAAAATCTCCTGCGGCGACACGCCGAGGCGGGTCATAACGGCGGTTGCCGCGCTCGAGCCCTCTTTTATCATAGCAATAAGAAGATGCTCAGTGCCGACATAGTTGTGACCCATATCCCGCGCCTGAATCATCGCGCTCTCAATAATATTTTTGCATCGGGGCGTGAAATCGCCCGGAGTCAGCACCGTCGGCACGCCGAAGCCGATGCTGTTTCTGACAGCGTCCTCGACCTTGCCGGCGGTAAGCTTTTTTTTTATCAGAACGGTATAGGCTATCCCGCCGTTCTGGGTCAGCAGACCGAGCAGAAGATGCTCGCTGCCGATATAGGTGTGCCCCATATTCTCCGCGTATTCAATGGCGGCGTTGAGCACGTCGTTGGCTTTCTGTGTGAAGCCGGTGAACTTATACATATCATCATTCCTTTCCGCGGTGGACCGTACAATAGAGATTATTGCCGGAAAATTGCCGCCGAATCGAAAGATATATGTTTTTATATATGTTTATCGGCGGTATTTTAGGACAATGCCTCGCGCACCGCGTCCGCTCTGAGGCAGTCCCTCTGCCGCGCGTCGATATGCTTGCCGTTCGCCGCGCTTATGGTGGCGGGCTGCATATTGACGAGCAGTTCGTTAAGTTTTTCTATCGGTATATCAAGTATTCCCCTTGCCGAGCCGAGGCGCACGAGGGAGATAAGATCCATCATCTCGTCGCAGGACAGCACACGTGCGCTCTGCAAAATTCCGAGAGCTCTGTATATTTTGTCCTGCATTGCGACATCGGCGCACATACGCTCCGCCGCCGCGCGCTCCTGGGTGACAAGCTGGCGGGTTATCGACTGGAGATTCTCTATCGCCGCCTGCTCTGTTATGCCGAGGGTTATCTGATTGCTCAGCTGATAGATATCTCCGCGCGACTCCCTGCCCTCGCCGTATGCGCCGCGAAGGGTCAGACCGAGCTTGGATATAGTCGAGCTGAGGACTGCGAGCTGGCCGCTTCTTCTGAGCGCGGGCAGATGCAGCATGACTGACGCGCGCATGGCTGTGCCGAGATTCGTCGGGCACTGGGTCAGATAGCCGAGTCTCTCGTCAAACGCAAAATTCAGCTTCTTATCGAGCGCGGAATCAATTTTATCGGCGAGAACATAGCAGTCCATGAGCGCAAGTCCCGCTTTCATGACCTGGACGCGGATATGATCCTCCTCGCAGAGCATGATGCCGACTGTCTCGTCCTCAGTGAGCATGAGTGCCCTGCCCTCGCGGACAGAGGCAAACTCGGGGCTTATCAAATGGCGCTCGGCGAGAGATATCGCCTGCTCGCGGCTGAGCGAATCCATTGTGACATAGTGAAGTCCCAGCTCGGGCACGCACGAGAGCAGGGTGTCACGGACTTTTTCGTTGACCTTTATTTTGCTCGCCGTGTCAAGGCGGCACGGGAACGGGAACTCTTCGAGGTTGCGCGCAAGACGCACGCGGGTGCTCAGGACTATATCGCCCTGTTCGCCCTTATCGACATACCATTTACTCATTTTCGTTCCCTCCCTCAAGCTCTTTTATCCTGTCGCGAAGCTGCGCCGCAAGCTCAAAGTTCTGCGCGGCGACCGCCTCGTCCATCTGCTTTTTGAGCTCCTCTTTTTCGTCGATTTTTGCCTCTTCCTCGCTGACCGGCTCGGCGGTTGAAGCTATCTTGCCGCTGTGGCGAATCTGACCGTGTATGCGCTGGAGAGAGGGCTTGAGCTCGTTATAAAAAACTTTGTAGCACTCCGCGCAGCCGACTCTGCCCTCGCGGACGATATCATTGAACGAAGAGCCGCATTTCGGGCAGCGAACCACTTTTCTCGGCGCGCCGAGCGAATGAACAGCATCGCCGAAGAAATTCCCGAAAAGTCCGGCAACATCGAAACCAAAGCCCGAAAACGCGTCGCCGTAGCCGAGATGCTCGGCACATTCGGAGCAGAGATGACGCTCGGCCGTATCGCCGTTTATGACCTGCTTTATGTGAGTTGTCGCTTCATTTTTTCCACAGTTCTGACAAAGCATATGTGTTCCTCCTTTATCCGTTTCTGCCCATTTCAACGAGCAGCAGTTGTTTGAATACCGACGCCCTGACGGCGTCCCTGTCCCCGACAGCGGCAGGTCGCAGAGCGTTGTCCGACACGGCGCTGAGCATCAGCATGGCGGCGTGTTTATCTATAACACCCGTGCTGACGAGCTCCGCGAGATGCGCGCGGGCAGTTCGCTCATCGAGCTTATCGCCCACGGCGTTGACCGCATGCATGACCTTCTGATCCGGCTCCATCGCCGCGCGCCTTATTCTTATATATCCTCCGCCGCCTCTGCGGCTCTCGACAATATAGCCCTGTTCCGGCGTGAAACGCGACGCGATAACATAGTTTATCTGGCTCGGGACGCATCCTATCGTCTGCGCAAGCTCGTTGCGCTGTATTTCGATAGTTCCGCTGCTGCCGAGCATTTCGAGTATCATGCCCGTTATCTGGCTACTCAGGCTCATTGCCGACACCTCTTTTCTGTCTTTGACTTTCTTTGACCTTTGACTTTATTATAACTCCGATGCAAACTCCGGTCAAAAGTCAGAAAAGGTCAAAAATCACCCGTCGGGCAAACTATTTTAAATTATCTCGCTCATGCTTTGATTTACTGAGTCTATCTCGTGTTTTCTTTGATTTTCCGCTCTGCGTCCCGACATAATTTATATAATAAGACGGGTCGATATGCTCATCCGCGCGCATAAATTCGTCGCAGAAGATATCCGACTCGTCGTAGCTCACCACTTCTCCGTTCTTGTCAAACAGCATATAAAACACCTCCGGTTTCTTATTAGTTTACGCCGGAGAAAAGAAAATTATGTTTGAGTTCAAAAAGTGTAACCGCAAAAAGCAATGCTTCATAATATGTTGATGAAAGCGGTGCTCGAGTCAAAACCGCGGCACTCTTTCTTAGTAACTGAAGAGGAGGCAAAACGATGGGTTGCTCAAACAACTGGTGCATTTTCCTTATCATCATCCTTCTGCTCTGTGACACGGGCTGCGGCTGCAATAATGGCGTCTCCAGAGCTTCGGACTGCGGATGTGGCTGCAACAACGGCTGTGGCTGCTGACATTCCATAAGACCGCTAAAGTGAAAACGACCGCCTTGCCGAATGGCAGGGCGGTCAAACTTATACGATTTTCGAAAAGAAATCAGGCAACTCTGTTGCCCTTTCTGCCGGGAGTCGGTGAGACGGTCTCGGGCTCGAACGCAGTCTTGGCTGCGCTGCGGCGCTGAGCGGTCTTCTTCTCCTTGACAAAATGAGCCTTGGTATACTTATTGGTGCAGAGGAAGTGAGCGATCTTCTTGGCAAGAGCAGTCTCAAACTTCTCCTCAAAATTGATCAGCTTCTTCTCAAACACAAAGCCTGTTATTATAAGAGCCACAGCGGCAACTTCGAGAATCGAAACAATTATGAATGTACTTGTCATTTTTGCTTCCTCCTTACGGAAAAATCGGAACATTTGTTCTTTCTGTCTCTAATTATAGCACAAATATTCGGTTTGTCAACACAAATGTTCGATTTTTTTGAAGATCCGCGCCGATTCGCGCAGGGTATAATCTCCTACGATTGGATTGTATCACAATATATGCCAAAAGTCAACGGAAAAACCACAACAAATTGGAAAACTAAGGCAATAAATTTTCAATGCAAAACGCCAAAAAATTTTTGAAAACGGTCGTTTTTTGTTCGATTTTGGGCATTTTATTGATTTTTCAGCAAATTACTCACAGCACTGTACAATTTATCGGTCGCTTCTTCAACGCTCATAGATTTAGGTGAAAAAGGTTCACCGAACAAAATTTTTAAATTTCCGTTTTTTCTGTACTCCCCGCTTATCGCGAACGGCACTATCAGCGCGTCTCCCCTTTTCGCTATCGCCGCAGCTCCGGGTTTGAACGCGAGAAGTAATTTATCCGTCCTGTTGCGCGTGCCCTCCGGGAATATCCCGACCGCGCCGCCTTTTTTCAGAATTTTTATCGCGCTCCTGACCGCCGCGGCGTCGAAGCCGTCGCGGTTGACGGGTATACACCCAGCCCATTTGAAAAGCGGAGCGAGTGCGCCGTCAAAGTATTCGCGCTTCGCCATATAATTCACAACGCGGTCAGTTGCAAGAAATACAAGAAACTGGTCGCGGATATTTTTATGATTCCCGGCAATGACCACCGCGCCGTCTTTCGGAATATTTTCACTCCCGATAATCGTCGGCGAGAAATGCATTTTAAACGCCGGCTTGATGACAGATGTTATAACTCTAAATCCCGTATCTTTATTTTCTGCCACGCTCAAGCCCCTCTCTGACTGCATTTTCGAGCTCTTTGCCTATCGACACAGCATCCCTGCCCGCCGCATTTATAGCGGGATAGAACTCAATCTCCACACGCCTGCCGATTATATTATAATCGCCCTTTATCGCAAATGGGACAATCACGGCCCGGCTTCTCGCCGCCATTCGCGCAGCCCCGGGCTTAAATGGCAAAACTGTCTCCTCCGTTTTGTTGAACCTGCCCTCGGGGAATATACCGATAACGCCGCCCCTGTCGAGTATATCACGCGCTTCGCTGAGCGCGGAGGCATCGCGGATCCGCCTGTTGACGGGGATAGTACCGAGGGCGCGGAAGAAATATCTGAACCCGCCGCGGAAAAGCTCGTCCTTCGCCATAAAATGTACCTGACGCCGCAGGCACGACGCTATCAGGATGCAGTCGAGGTTGCTTTTGTGGTTGCCGGCAATAATAACCGCACCGCTTTTGGGGATATTTTCACGCCCCAGCACGCGCGGATGATAGAGCAACACGAACAGCGGCCAGACCAATATATAAAGTAAATAGTAAAAAAATATCATGGATATCACCCCTGATATTTTTGTTCTGCACATACCGCAAATATACATATTGAGAATAAACTTGTATTATTTTTATAAATTTTATTTACAGATTGTTTATATCATAGTCAAAAAGCATCAAAAAACATCCAAAAATACCCTTTTTCATTTTGACAACTGAATTTATATACTGTTATAATCTAATTGTAAGGGACAAACAGTTGTCTTATCAAGGGAGAAGGGAGGACACCGCACATGTTAGCACCCATTTTTGAGATGATCGAAAAGATTCTTGAGCTCGCCGGCTCTTCTATCGACGCGCAGGCTATCGTCAAGGCTATCTTTGATGCTATCCTTGGTCTTATTAAATAAGACACGCAAATACAATTATCAAAGATTGACTTCTTTTTTGAAAATTGACTCCTTTTTGGCAGAACAGACAGCTTCACCGCTGTCTGTTCTGTCTTTTTATGCTGACAAGCTTTGATATTTTTCGATATAAATATTTTTATGCATGAGCAAAGTAACGAAAAATCCGGTTTGAACAGCAGCGTTTTTTCTGATTTGACTATTGCTTTCACGGACAAAATATGTTAATATTTTGTTAATTCCCGTAAATATAAAAAGGAGGCAAAAGATCATGGAATTCATCACTACGCTCATTCATCAGATCGTCGAGATTTTCTCGAAGCTCCATGAGGGCGGACAGGCTTTTATGGAGTTCTTCCAGGCTTTCCTGAAGTTTGTCGGCGACATCCTCAGATTCCTTGAGGAGCACGGACTGAGCAAGCAGATAGTTGACGCTATCTTCCAGCTGATTCTCAAGATTGTCGGCGCTGCTTAATGCACAGACAAAAACTGCCGTACCTTTCGCAGGTGCGGCAGTTTTTTTGTTGCCTTTGATACCCATATATGTTAATATAGGTTGAATAAAAAAATCTATTTAGGAGTGATCGAATGCTTTCAAAAACTCCGCCCATGGGTTTCAACACCTGGAACACATTCGGCGAAAACATCAACGAACAGCTTATCAAAGAAACCGCCGACAAGATGCTTGAGCTCGGTCTGCGCGACTGCGGATATGAGTATCTTGTCATCGACGACTGCTGGAGCAAGCGCGAGCGCGACCCTCAGACGGGAAAGATAGTGCCCGACGAGGAGAAGTTCCCCAACGGGATGAAAGCTGTCAGCGATTATGTCCACAGCAAAGGACTCAAATTCGGTATGTATTCCTGCGCCGGAACACGCGCCTGCGCCGATTACCCGGGCAGCTTTGACCACGAATATCTCGACGCCGAGACCTTTGCCGAATACGGTGTTGATTTTCTGAAATATGACTTCTGCTACAAGCCGGACAGCGCAAACGGTCCCCTGCTCTACAGAAAAATGGGCATGGCTCTCAGAGCCTGCGGACGCGAGATCCTTTTCTCCGCCTGCAACTGGGGCAACGACGAAGTCAGCCGCTGGATTCGCTCGGCGGGCGCGCACATGTATCGCTCTACCGGCGACATAAACGACAGCTTCCGTTCGTTTGCCGATATCGCGCTCAGCCAAATAGACAACCTCGCCTATTCCGCGCCCGGCTGCTTCAACGACATCGATATGCTCACCGTCGGCATGTACGGCAAGGGCAATGTCGGCTCGGTCGGCTGCTCTGACATTGACTACAAGACACAGTTCGCGCTCTGGTGCATGTTCTCATCCCCACTGATGCTCGGCGGCGACCTGAGATGCATGAACGCCTTCTGCCTTGACCTCGTCAAGAATGAAAGGCTCATCAGAATCAACCAGGATGAGGAATCCCGCCCGGCATTCGTCGCAACCAAGAGCTGGGACGACAAGATAGTCTTTGCAAAGCTCCTTTCAAATGACGAAATCGCCCTTCTTTTCGTCAACTTCAGTGAGAGTAAGTGCGGCGTTCCGTTCTATTTTGAGAACATAGGCATAGCCGCCGCCTCCGGCTACGGACTCGAGATGACCGACGCGTTCACGGGCGAGTGCATCGGGGTCAAGAAGGAGTTCATGCAGATGCATCTTGAGGCTCACGACTGCGCCTGCTTCATCTGCAAGCTGAAGAAATGACATACTGCATCAAATGCTCAAAGCCGCTGACCAATGACGACATCGGGTTCCACCGCAAGATGGTCAACCGCGGCGCAAAAGAATGTATGTGCATCGAGTGCCTGTGCGACTATTTTGGAATAAGCATTGAACGGGCGCGCGAGATGATTGAGCACTTCCGTCAATCCGGCTGCACACTGTTTTTATAAAAAGAAGATCCGCTGTGAAAAACCACAGCGGATCATTTTTATTATTTCCGGAAAGGCTTGACTATATAGTAAAGTATCAGCTCGATAGCGTCAACAAAGTCTGCACCTATCTTATTGAGATTTTCTTTTGCTCTTTCCTTTCCTGAACCGCCTGTCCAGTCGAGCGGATCGGAGATATTTATTATCTTGAATGTCGTCGTCGCGGTCACGCCATCATAGGCGCCTATACCGGTGACGGTAACGGTCGCCGTACCCTTCTTTACATTATCAGAGTAAGCAACGGTGTAATCAACACCTTCACTCAGGACTCTGTCAAGACACTTGACGGTGACTTCGGGAGTTATCTCAGAACCCGTGCGCTTCTGAGAGGGAATATGAGAAATTGTGAAGCCCTCGTTCTTGAGAGTGAGATTTTGATTGAGGAAATCCGTTCTCGCCGTGAGGAAATCCGTAACTACTTTTACATCAGATAAATACCGACTTTCGATTTCGCTTTCGGATGTTGTAGAATAATAATTCCACCTGATAGCGTTCATTACAGCGGCATCTTTTATGTTCTTGATATACTTATCGACATTTTCGTTCAACTCGGATGCTGCCGCAGCGTAAAAATTATTTTTCCACTCTGATTCGACAGTTTCGGCAAAATCAGCATGTCTGAATCCAAGAGCATATATATTGGGAGTCGCCTTGACAGTATCATTGCCCATTAAAGCGTTGTACCAAAGGGTTCTTGTCTTGGCGTTCCACTGCATGGGATCGCTTATTGTATGGCCAGCCCGTGTATTATTTGCCGCCGAGTCGAAATCCCAAATAGGTCCGGCATATAATTTTCCGTTGGCGTCTTTGTAGAAATAATTGCTGGTTATGCCCGCATCCCAATCTCCTGACCATTCCTCAATAAGATACTGCCTTGCAAAGGACAGTGTATCTATATATTCGGAATAATGCTTGTCCAGTGAATTATAACCGGTATCGCTATAAAGCGCATCCTCCATCTCCTGCCAATAACCGCTTATGTATTTTACCTGTGCCTCCGAAGCATATTCGGGAGACTTTAAAATCACCGGCTGAGAATGTTTTGTGACAAATCCGCTCGGTTCATCGTCATAACGGCTTCCCAATTCAAGTTACAGCAGATATCCGCCGGTAATGTCCGCCGGTTCATTTGGTATTTCATACCATTTCTGCGTATTCTCTAAACTTTCGCTAAATTTTCCATAGACTCCCTGGTGGGCAAGGGTCGAAAAATCGAGGTCGGGATTAAGATCTTCGGTCTCGCTCTCAAGGTCGGTTATGTCGACGCGGTTCTTGTTTATCTCGACCTTCTCGGTGATGAGATAAACGCCCTTATATTCGCCGTTGATATAAAGGTCGATACTTCTGCAATCCGGCGACTCGGTCATACCGATTTCTGCACCGACGTTGTAAACTATTTGATTGCGCAGCAGGCTGAGATCATCATAGTTCGCGATAAGGCACCAGCTCTTCGCCTTTTCCATACCAAAAAGCTTGGATTTCTTATCGAGTTTGATATTATAGGGCTTTTTGGGGAGACTCCAGGTCGAGTTACCTCTGCCCTTCATCGAAGCGAGCTCGGCATCATAATCAACCTTGCCCTTTGAGTTGATGGCAAGCATTGTGCAGCCCTTTTCTTTGTACTCCTTGTCGGCGTGAATTCTGTCAAGACCGCCTTCGGGAGTATTGATGAACATTGTCGGGAGCTTGCTCGAATTGAGGAAAACTACGGTGTAGTCCTTATCACCGACAGAGAGAACGAACTCACCGCCATTTGCAAAAGCGGTTGTTGCCATACCGTTTTCGAGCTTGACATCGCCGCACATCACATCATCGGATGCAGTGAACCAGACTGTTATAGAAGACAGATCTGATTTTGACGGCATAAACATATAGTACTTGCCGTCGACATCGCTCTTCTACCACGAGACGGTGCCGAGTGCGGATGAATTTTCTCCGCTTCCCTTTGCCGAAACAGCGAAGCTGCTCAGCGGCTCAGCTTCCTCAGCAAAAACGCCGCAGACAGCAAATGCCGAAAAAGCAAGAGTCAGAACCAGCAGAAGTGCGGCTGCTGATTTCAAAACTTTTTTCATTATTTTACCTCCTATATTGTGCACGAAAATACAACGTGTAGCATATTATATATGAAATGTACAAAAAAATCCGCTTTTCACAGAATTAAAAAATAAAAAACGCCGAATTCTTTCAAATTTGGCGTTTTATTTTTGCGCTTTCAGTTTCATTACTATTCTTTTTAGCATTGATGCACACCAGAGGCGTTCGTAGATTCGATTCTTGAGGCAATGCGGTTTTTCGGGCTTACCGTTTCTGTATATCTCATCAACAACGGCTATTATATCCCCTCGCCCGTGTCCGCGCTCCCAGCCGCGGCAGTTGTCGCCGCAGATTATATAATTATC
>JBNMIN010000068.1:0-11680 GCA_050873305.1 Oscillospiraceae bacterium | reverse complement strand
GCCTTTGTCCTCGTCGGATATAACAAGGGAGCTTATCTGCGACATGTCGCCGCTTTCCGTGAAGCTTATAATTTTGTCAATGTCATCGGGGCTTACTTTAACGAGCCTTGCTGTGAGAGCATCGCCGTTATAGATATCAACAATAGGCTCAAGAAAGCACATTCCGATGCATCCGACCGAGTGAACCGTATAATTCCCGCTGTTCTTTTTGTCAAGCAGTTTGTGTATCTTTCCGGCTCCCGCCGATATACCGCAGCTACCTTCTCCGATTTTTATTTTATACATCGGCGTTTGCCTCCTTTACCTTTTGGGCGATTATTTCTTTGACCTTCTGCGGAGTCAGACTGCCGTAGGTCTCGGAATTTATCATCATAACAGGGGAGAGCGAGCAGCAGCCGAGGCAGGCGACGGTTTTCAGCGTAAAAAGCCCGTCGGGCGTTGTCTCTCCATTGTGTATGCCGAGCGTTTCAAACACGGCTTTCTCTATCATCTCGGAGCCGTTGACGTGGCACGCCGTACCCTGACAGAGCATTATAAAATATCTGCCGACCGGCGTGAACCGAAACTGTGCGTAGAATGTTGCAACGCTGAAAACGGTTGCTGGGGCAATGTCCAGCTCTATTGCCGCATGACACAGTGCGTCTTCCGGCAGATAGCCGTAAATATCCTGAATCTCCTGCAGGACGGTTATAAGCGAACCGGCTGTGTTCTTATATTTGTTTATGACGGGCTCAATGAGACTTAAATCGCTTGTCTTTGCCGGATTTTCCATATCTTCTCCTCCGTTGACATAGGTTTATTCAATTATACGCTATGAACATAAGCTTTTCAATATCGTGCGGGCACTTATTCGTATGTAAAATCAGGCGGCATTTTTTTGTATATTATGCGTGTTGAAAAAGCGTATGGCTTGTTGTACTATTATATTAAGTGCCTTGTATAAGCGCTTTGTTGGTCGACGGAAAAATCAGGTGCAAATAATCCACATTTTACCTGATTTTGTCGGTTGAACAGCGTGACAAAATGTGATAAAATGTAGACACAATATGTGATGCGCGCCAATCGGGCGCGTGCGGCAAAGCCGCAAAAGGGAGATTTGAGTGGTGGACAAGCTGGTTTCAATTATAATGCCGGCGTATAATTGCGTGGATTACATAGCAGAGAGTATAAGATCCGTGCAGAATCAGTCTTACCGTAACTGGGAACTCATCGTTGCCGATGACAATTCCACGGACGGTACAGTTGATACGGTGCGCAGTATGGCAGCAGACGACAACAGAATACACCTGCTTGAAACCGATATCAATCTCGGTCCCGCAGCGGCGCGCAACAGGGCGATAAATGCAGCGCGGGGCGATTATATAGCCTTTCTCGACAGCGACGATATCTGGTATCCGGACAAGCTGAGCCGACAGATAAGCTTTATGGAGCAAATGGGATATGATTTTACATACACCGCATATGAAAAAATAAACGAGCGCGGCGAGCATATGGGCGTCGTCATTTCCGCGCCGAAAAGCGTAAATTATTCTTCAATGCTTTATCAGGGTGACCCGATAGGCAATCTGACTGTTGTCTACAACGCGGAAAAACTCGGGAAATTTTATGTCCCTGATATAAAAAAACGCAACGACTTTGCACTTTGGCTTAAAATAATGCATGACTGTGACCGCGCTTACGGACTCGACGAAGTTCTTGCAAGCTACCGCGTCCGCGCCGGATCTATTTCGTCTACGCGTAAGAGCAAGCTGATAAAATATTATTGGGAGCTTTACCGCGATATTGAAAGGCTCTCAAATATAAAATCTTCCGCCGCAATAGCGTCTCTGCTGTTTTTTAAATCTATAAGACAGACCGATGAAAGAATTCAGAAAGTCAGAAATAATTTCAATTCAAAACAAACATCAAAGCTTGATTTGACAAATATTGAGAAGAATCCTGAAAGTACTGTGAAAATGACGAATGCTTCGGAAGATATAACGTTCAAACGCGCAAAGAAAAATGACATTCCTACGACTGCCGATAATGGCAACGATGCCGAATATGCACAAAAATAAGAGGGGCTTTTAAAGCTCCTCTTTTTTATATGCGAAAGAGCCGGGTCTGCGAGCTGTCAACCACACCCGCAGAGCTCCGGCTCCGTCAAAGGCAGCAAATGCTGAAATGCGCTGTTGAAAAGACGATAAACAATAGCTTCTTCACTTAAAAGCGCCCGAAATAATATCAGCTCCGGCTGCCAGTATCATTATGTGTATCCTGCGGCTTAAAATACATAAAAGCCGCAGGGAATTTTTTCTTATTTGCCCGACACCGTGACTCCGTCGAATTCAGCCCACGGCATGAACGAAAGTCCGTCCGTAGTCTGTTCTTTGGATATCGCGACGATGTTGTTGAGCATGTCGATAATGTTGCCGCTTATCATAGTTTCGCTGACTGCAGAGCTGACTTTTCCGTTTTCGATAAGAAAACTGTTCTTTGCGACGCCGGAAAAATCGCCGTTTGAAGACGGCTGACCGCCGGAGAAGCGGTTGACTATCAGACCTCTGTCTATCCCGGATATCATCTCTTCGAGCATCTTGTCGCCGGGGAGAACTTCGAGGTTATTGCCGCCGTTGAGAGCGCGCGGGAACCCGGTCTTGTTCGCTCCGTACTGCGAGAGAATGAAAGTTTTGAGAACGCCGTCAACAATGATGTCCATGTTCTCGGCAGGGTAGCCGTCGGAGGTAAAGCGCTGACCGACCACCGTTTTGCCGTCAAGCGGAACGCTTCTGAGATTCAGCTTTTCGCTCGCGACTTTTGTGTTCAGTGCGTCTTTCCAGGGCGATGTGCCGTCAATAAGCACACCGGACGATGCAAAATTTTCGAGCGCCGTCTGCAAAAGCTCGTTGAAGCAGTCAGGGGAATAAATTACCTTACCGACAAATTTTTCGCTCGGAGAGACTGTGTCAAGCTGCTTTTCGCTCTCTTCGAGAAGCTGTCTTTGCATACCCGCATCCATAAACGGCTTGTCGAGATTGTCGAGCGCGCAGAAATATCCGTTGAACGACGAAGCTTTTTCACCCTCATGTGCGGAGAACATCGTGTTGAACGAGTATTCACCGTGCTCATATCTGAGGCTTGTTCCGTTGGTGTTCATGTAGAGCTTTTCGCTGTGCTCATAGTCGGAGATAAGCTGCTCTAGAATGATTTTCGGATATTCTTTTTTTGTCTGGCTCATGAATTCCTCTATCCTGTCAAACAGCTTGTCGAGATCGGGCTCGAAAACTCCGGTTTTGTATTCGGTTTTTGCAGTGAAGGGCGCTATCTGCTCGGCTTCATCGGGAACAGAAGATTCCGCCGCCGCGATGCACTGAGCTGCAGCTTCGTCAATCGCTTCTTTTGTCGCCTGATTTATGCTTGTGACGCCTTTTTTGCCGTCTTTTATTGCTTTCATCGAGATGCTCGTGTTGAATGTGGAGCGCATCAGGCTGAACTTTCCGCCGTCAACATTCAGCTCGTCCTTTTTGCTCCTGCCGACGATGCACTGAGCCGCATCCGCGCCGCAATCTTTGAGCGCTTTGAGTGTGTATTCCGCTATCTCATATATATCAGTCATTTTTATCGCTCCTTTCTCAGCGTCCGCCGATATTTACTTTGCACTTGACGGCGGGACCGCCCATTCCGACGGGCATCGGCTGTTTCTTGCCGCACATGCCCGAGCAGGTCCACACCATGTCATCTGAGAGCATATCGACAGTCTTGAGCATGTCGAACGCTATGCCGGATATCGTCGTGTCTCTTATCGCTCTGCCGAGCTTGCCGTGTTTTATCTCATAACCCATGCAGACGCCGAACATGAACTCTCCGGTCGTGTCCGCCTGACCGTTGTTTGTTTCAGTGAGAAAATATCCGTCGTCTATCGAAGCTATCATATCCTCGAGCTTGTCCTTGCCGGGCAGAATTGCGGTGTTTCTCATTCTGATAAGCGGCTCGTCCGAGAATGCGTAAGCCCTCGCGTTGCCCTGCGGTTTGACTCCGAAATGCTCTGCGCTCTCGCGGCTGTTCATGTATCCTCTGAGGATACCGTCCTTTATGAGAATTGCATCCTCCGCGGGCGTGCCTTCGTCGTCGACAAGAACCGGCAGGGGAGCGGATGAGCCGTCCGGCAGAGTGTGAGCGAAATCGACCATGGTTATAAGCTCGCTTGCAACCTGCTTGTTCATGCAGTGCGCTGCGACCGAACCGCCGAGCACCAAATCAGCCTCAACCGTGTGACCGACCGCCTCGTGCGCGAGTATTCCCGCGAGGTTCGGATGCATCACAACATCTCTATATCCCGCGTCGGCATATACGCCCTCCGCCTTTTTCATAAGATTTTCGTAAAGTATATCTATGCCGCCGAAAAGTTCGTTGGGGGAGGAAAATACTTCGGTAAAGAATCCGCGCCCGCCGAATACTTTATAAAGTTCAACATTCGTGCCGTCCTTGGCTTCGGCGGTCAGAAAAACGTAGACAAAGCTTCTCGGCACGAGCGAATATGAATCGAATCCGTCGTTGACGCAGAGCCTTTTCTCCATCGAATCCGCCCTGATGCTTATCGAGCGGCTGACGAGGTCGGGATATTTCTTCGCGATATATTCGTCGATCTCTTTTGCAAATTCAATATATACTTTCTGCTCGCAGTCATTTATGTCACCGTTCATCGTCTTTATCCCGGCAGGAATCGGTCTGATTATCTTTGCCTCGTGGCTGACTCTCGAGCTCAAAAACGCGGCATTGTCGCTCGCGGCCTTGAGCACGCTTTTAATGCTCTCTTCCGAGTATTCCGCGCTTGAAGCAAAGCCGTAAACTCCGTTTTTATATACTCTGGCGTTGATGCCGCTTTTCTCCGTGCGAGCGTTGCCGACGAGATTTCCGCCGAGCATAGACACTCCGCGCGATGTGTTCTTCTGCGCACGCAGCTCGGTATGGTCGCTGAGCTGCGCCCTGTGCGGCGAAAGAATATCCTTTATCATATGACTTCTCCTTTGCAAAGAATTTTTCTATCTTCGTCCCTGACTATATAGTATATCACTATTATCAGATTTTTCAACTTCGCGCAAAAAAGAAAAGCAAAAAGACAGGCGTTTCAATTGACTTTGATATCCCTAAATGTTATCATTTTAGCGCGAAATTTATTGTGCGGAGGAAGTGCTTTGGGAAAGTTTGAAAAAGTGCTCATAGCGAGCGATTTTGACGGCACGCTCAAGAATGACGACGGAATAATAACTGACGATGTCCGTTCGGCAATAGCCTATTTTATATCCGAGGGCGGATATTTTACGGTCTGCACCGGCAGGACATATCAGGGCTTTCATCTCTATGACCCGTCTTATATCAACGCGCCCGTTCTGCTGACAAACGGCTCTATGGCGTATGACTACGAAAAGAACGAGCCTGTGTTCGTAAACGGTATAGATGCCGAATACGGAATACCGTTCGTCAGAGCTATAATGGAAAAATTCCCGGATGTCTCAATAGAGATGTATCCGTTCGACAGCACCTATGCAATACATCTTGATGACACTTCCCACCGTCATTTCACAAGTCAGGGTATACCCTATAAAGTTGTCAACGATCCGTCAGAGACAGAGTTCCCTTGGGCTAAGGCTATGTTTGACGCGGAGGGAATATCGCAGGAAGTGCAGGCGTTTATGCGCGAGAATTTTGATGATCCCGCGTTTTTGCCGACAAACGGCGGATATATCGAGGTCATGAAAAAAGGCTCGGACAAAGGTACGGGTCTGCTTTCCCTCGCTGACGCTCTCGGCGTTCCTCGCGACAGGACCTTTGCCGTGGGTGACGGATATAACGATATCGAAATGCTCGTCGCGGCAAAAGCGGGATTCGTCCCGGAAAACGGTTCGCCCGAGGCACTCGAACATGCCGATTATGTTGTGCGCTCTAATAACGACGGCGCTGTGGCAAATGTGATAGAGATACTCGATAATATTCTCTGAAAAGCTGTTTATTTTTGTCAATCACCTTGAAGTATCATTAATAAAGTATTATAATAACATTCGACAGAAAAGGCGAATGTGTTGTAAAAAATATCCCCACGGAGGAATCGGATATGGAGATAAAACAGACTAATTTTGCAATAATCGGTCTCGGCGGACGCGGCCAGGGCAACCTCGGCGAGCTCTTGTGTATTGACGGCGTAAAGGTTGTCGCCGTCTGCGATAAGTATGAGGACAGAGCGCGCCGCGGAGTTGAGATAGTCAAAGAGAAAACAGGCGAGGAGCCCGAGATGTATCTCGACTATAAAGAACTGCTCAAGCGCGACGATATCAAGGCTGTTATGGTCGCGACTACCTGGATAACCCACGCCCGCATAGCGGTCGACTGCATGAGAGCAGGCAAGCATGTCGCCATGGAAGTCGGCGGAGCGTCATCTATCGAGGAATGCTGGCAGCTTGTCAGGGCTTCCGAAGAGACCGGCAAGTTCTGCATGCTTCTTGAAAACTGCTGCTATGACCGCAACGAAATGGCTCTTCTGCGCATGATGCGCGAGGGCATTTTCGGCGAAGTCGTGCATATGCAGGGCGGCTATGAGCATGACCTCAGAGATGAGATAGGCCTCGGACGCGAGAACCGCCACGGCAGAATACATAACTTCAAGAACCGCAACGGCGAGCTTTATCCCACCCATCAGCTCGGCCCCATAGCCAAGGCGCTGCATATCAACCGCGGAAACCGCTTCCTTACTCTTACCTCAATGGCGAGCAAGGCGTGCGGACTCAACACCTGGCTCAAGAACACGCAGGGTGAAGATTATGATCTTGCAGACTACAAATTCAACCAGGGCGATATAGTTACTACTATGATAAAATGCGCCCACGGCGAGACGATAACGCTCGTGCATGACTGCACGCTCCCGCGTCCTTATTCGCGCAACTATAAGATTCACGGCACTCGCGCGGCTTATAACGAGGATGCAAACGGAATATATATCGACGGCGTGACGAAGCACGAAGAGGGCGACTGGATGCATAGCTGGGAGCCGTTTGAAAAGTATCTTGAAAAATATGAGCATCCGCTTTGGAAGACCTATGCTTCCGAGAGTGAGAAACATGGTCACGGCGGTATGGACTATCTCGTTTTCTCCGCATTTGTCGAGAGCGCGATGTATGACCTCGAGCCTCCGATAGATGTTTATGATGCGGCAACATGGATGGCTATAACCTGCCTTTCGGAGCAGTCGATAGCAATGGGCAGCATGCCCGTGCCTGTGCCCGATTTCACAAACGGCATGTGGATCGACAGAGCCCCGGCAAGACGCAGCAGATATAACGCAGAGGAAATCTGCGAAGAGTTTTTCAGTGATGAGGAGAAAGGTGAATGAGCTTTTACATCGGTGTTGACGGAGGCGGAACAAAAACGGCGTTCTCCCTTTTTGATGAGGACAAAAATGTAGTCAAAACGGTCTACGGACCGGGAAGCAACCACGAGAATCTCGAGGGTGCATTTGACGAGGCGAGCGCGGTTATCTGGAACGGTATAACTGAGCTTGTCGGCGAGGCGGGGATATCTCTTGACGATGTTGCTTTTTCGCTGATGGGTCTTGCGGGAATCGACCATCAGTTCCAGCATGATATCATGTGCGAGAAACTTTCGGAAAAAGGGCTTCGTAACTTTGCTATCTATAACGACGGCTTCATCGTCGTTCAGGCGGGCTCCGAGAGCGGCGCGGCAATTGGGTATAACTGCGGAACAGGCACCTGCTGCAACGCGATAGATTCAAAGGGTAATATGCTCCAGCTCGGCGGGCTCAGCGAGTGCACCGGCGATATGGGCAACGGCAATTGGATAGCCCAGACTGCATTCAGGCTCATATATGATGAAGTCTATCTCGGACTTGAACCCACGCTTATCACGAAGATGTACTACGATGCATTCGGCATCACTTCGCGCGAGGAGTTCGTCGGAACCGTTGCAAAGCTTGAGACGGAGGAGGCTCCGCTCTATATCAAGACTCTTATCGGCTCGTTCTTCAAGGCGGCGGCTATGGGTGATGCCCCTGCGCTCGCCAAAACAGACGAGATGGCAAAGCGCGGCGCACAGTTCATCGCGGCGCTCGCAAAGCAGATGGAGTTTGACGGCGACGAGATAGAAGTCGTTCTTTCAGGTTCAATGCATACAAAGCTTCCGAACGATGCTTATATCAAAAAGCTGCACGAGTATGCGCAGCAGATGAGCGGCAGAAAGCTGAAGTTCATAAAGCTCGATAAAGAGCCTGTCACCGGTTGCATAAACTGGATATTCAGGCAGTATAAATAAGGATTTTACAGAAAAGGGAGTAATATATATGAAAGAAATTACAGTAGCAGTCATCGGTTCGGGCAGCACATATTGCCCCGAGCTTGTGGACGGATTCATAAAGGCTCAGTCCTCGCTCAAGCTCAAGAAGATATCTTTTATGGATATCGACGAGAGAAAGAGAACAATAGTCGGCAACCTTTGTCTGAGGATGCTCAAAAAGGCCGGTATAGAGTGCGAGACTCTTCTCACCGATAACCTCGACGAGGCTCTTCAGGGCGCAGACTTTGTTGTCACTCAGATAAGAGTCGGCATGCTTCATGCCCGTTATCTTGACGAGACTATCCCGCTCAAATATGACCTCATCGGTCAGGAGACCACCGGTATAGGCGGTTTCTTCAAGGCTCTGCGTACTATTCCGGTCATGCAGCATATCTGCGACCGCATCGAGGCTATCTGCCCCAACGCATGGCTTATCAACTTCACCAATCCCTCCGGTATTATCACCGAGTTCGTGCTCAACCACACCAATGTCAAGTGCATGGGTCTTTGCAATGTCCCGATCAATATGATCGACGATACAAAAGAGGCTATGGGCGACGACTGCGATATTACATATGTCGGTCTTAACCACCTCAGCTGGATAACCTCCGTCAAGAAGGACGGCAAGGAGCTTATCGACGATATGCTCGCTCAGGGCTTCTCGACAAAAGTTATGGCGAACATAAAGGACGACGGCTTCTCGCTCGATTGTCTCAACGCCGTTCGCGGAATTCCTTCGTCTTATCTCCAGTATTATTATTGCAGAGACGCGAAGCTTCAGCATCAGAAAGAGGATGAGAAGTGCCGCGCCCGCGTCTGCATGGAGATTGAAGAAGAGCTGCTTGAGATGTATTCGGACGAGACTCTTGTCACAAAGCCCGCTCTTCTCGATCAGCGCGGCGGTCACAAGTATTCTCTCGCTGCGGTTTCTCTTATCGATTCCATTGCCAACGATAAGCGCGATGTTCAGATAGTCAACATCAAGAATAACGGCACTGTCGATTTCATGGACGATGACGATGTTCTCGAGATAGCTGCCGTTATCGGCAAGGACGGCGCAGAGCCCGTCGCTATCGACAAGGTCGATAACAGACATATCATCGGTCTCATGCGCGTTGTAAAGGCATATGAGAAGTACACCGTTGAGGCTGCGACCACCGGTTCCGAGGCAGCAGCTATCAATGCACTGCTCGTGCATCCGCTCGTCGGCGACTGGGAGAAGGCGCACAAGTGCTTCGAAGAGATGAAGTGGGCTCACAAGGCTTATCTTCCCGAGTTCTTCCCCAACGATGTCGTCATCAAGTGCTGAAATTAAATAATTTTATCCCGCCGCTTAATACGGCGGGATTTTTTTTGCTCTGTTTTGAATTTCAAGCATATAAATGTCAATTTTAGCAGATAAAATGCAAAAAAATTCATTTTTCCCCGATATATTTGAATGCTTTTGAGGTAATATACGAAATGTAACAGTTTTGTTATAAGATGTAACCGTTTTTTCACTATATTGTAAACGGGAATTAATTGCATTGATTTTGATATTGTGATAATATGGTAAACAGCAAATTATGGTTCAAAAAGTCGGAGGAAAACATCTTGCGTACTTTAAAATTAAGTCCCCAAAACAAAAGAAGAGTAAATTTTTCGGTGGCAGTCGTCATTGTTATCACAATGTTTGTACTGTTCTTTATTTTCAATACATTCAGCGGATATGCGGCAGATGATTATCTCTATTTTTTCAAATATGCCGGTCATAATCTTAAAGGCACTCCGCAAAGGCTCACGGGAATAGCCGATATAATTGCCGGAATGAAAGTTCACTATAAAATTTGCAACGGACGGATTCCCGCGCATTTTATGCTGCAGCTTTTTGCTCTCGGCGGCAAAACTGTTTTCAATGTTTTTAATTCTTTTGTGTTTGTTCTTCTTGGTCTGCTTGTATATTTTCATGCAAATATAAAGGGCAAGCTGAATATACCGCTTCTTATTTTTGTATATGCTTTCGAGTGGTTCGGAACATATCTGCCTGCTACTGTTTATCTGTGGTTCAGCGGATCATTCAATTATCTTTGGACGACTACTTTTGTTCTGGCGTTTCTGCTGATTTACAGAATATATGCAACAAGTGGCGCGCATCCCGGTCCGAAGACGGAGACCTCGCTTTGCGTGATTACGCTGATAGGCGGTTTGCTTGCAGGTTGGAGCAATGAGAATGTCGGCTGTGCGGTTGTTGCGGCGGTTGTACTCTTTATGCTTTATTATAAGCGCAGAAAGCTTGGAATCCTGCCACACCATGTCTGCGGGCTTGTCGGAAGCATAGTCGGCTATCTTATACTTATGCTTGCTCCCGGTAACAGAGTGCGTCTGGGAAATACAAAATATGAGCGTATATTTTATAAGCATATTTCATGGTCGCTTTCGCAGCTTGCCGTCAATATGTTCCGTGTAATCGGTATACTTGTTGTTGCGGCAATTGTGGTATATATATTCAGCCGTGTTAAAAAAGTAAAAATAAACTGGCTCCTGCCCGGCGTTTATTTTGTCTCCGGTCTTATATCGGCATGCATACTGCTGCTGTCTCCCGAAGAGCCTGCACGAGCCTTTTTCGGAGCCAATATGCTTTTGGCATGCTCGGCGTTCATGCTCGTCTCTCAGGTTCTCAGAAAGAAGAAATCGGGTTCAACAAATGCAATGCGCCGCACGGCGGCAGTTCTTGCCGTGTTTGTTGCCGTATTCTTTGCTGTTGCCTATACTTCGGAATATTATTCTCTTAAATACGACGGACTCAATTATCAGGAGGTTGAACAGGAGATATACGAGCAGAAAGAGGCGGGTCAGAAGAATATCGTTATCAAGCAGTGCAAGCCCAGAAAAAGCTTGTGGTCGCTTCAGAGATACGAACTCAGCATAACGGGCGGAAGAGAAAAGAACGCATGGTTCAATTCGTGGGTCGCGGCGTATTACGGCGTTGACAGCATCACCGTTGAGACAAGACCTCACTGGAACGCTTCCACAAACAAGATGGAATATTATTGATATTTCGGCGGCTAATTCAATTTATAGAAATTCGGAAAGCGAGAGCTATGAAAACACAAACTAAGAAAATATCAAAGAGAATATTTCGGATAATCGGTGCGGTGCTTCTTGCGATTGCTGCGGCGGCAATCGCGGCAGTGCTTGCGTTCTTTTTGACGTACCGTGCGCAGCTGAGCAAGTTCGACAACAGCAAGGGTGTTGAAAACAGCATATATTCCGAACAGTTCAATGGCAAAAAAGTAATGGTTCTTGTCCCTCACGAGGATGACGATTTGCTTATAGCCGGTCAGGTGCTGCCCGAAATATATAAGAACGGCGCCGATACCCG
>JBNMIN010000067.1:0-12043 GCA_050873305.1 Oscillospiraceae bacterium | reverse complement strand
GTTTTGGAGACCGCTGCTCTACCAACTGAGCTATACCCCTATATTTGTGAAGCGCCGAAGATCGGCGCTTCTTGGTGGGCCACCAGGGACTCGAACCCCGGACCATTCGGTTATGAGCCGAGTGCTCTAACCAACTGAGCTAGTGGCCCTTATGTGTCGCACTCCCGTGCGACAACAGCTATGATATCAAAAAACGAGCCGGTTGTCAACAATTTTTTTAAATTTTTCGTTATTTGCCGAGTATCTTTTCGCCGTCGAAGAAGAACACGCCGTAACCGTAGCCGGTGGGCTTGCCCTGCTGAAGTCTCTGCTTGAATACGCGCCTTATAGAAGTATCCTCGGGCAGGTCATCAACGGGTCCGTTACTGTATTTTCCGAACACGCGCCAGCCGTCGCTGAACTTCTCTCTGTCGGCGCTTCTGATTATATCAAAATCGTCCATGAAGCGAAGTATGTTGCTGTTTTCGGGCAGGAACTCCCTGTGCCCCTCATAGAGCAGCCACGAGCCGCACACGAACGCCATGGGCTCGCCGTCCTTGCCGCCGAAGAACTTGTATGCCTGCTTATATGAATCAAGTCTCTTCTCATCGGTCAACGGTCCTGCCGAGGGGATATGGAAGTTTATGACCGTGTCGCCACGTTTGAGGATGTTGCCGCACTTCTCATAGTAATCGGCGTCAAAGTCCGTCTTCTCGAACTGGAATCTGCCGAGTCCGAAGCGGGTCATCTCGAAAAAGCCCCTGTACCAATGCGGGACGAAAGTGCCCCAGACCTCTTCGCAGTCCATGCACTCGCGAAGCTTCCAGCGCATATCCTCAATGCTCTTCCAGAATATCGCCTCGTCGATGCCCTTTTCGGCATAGCGCTCGCGCAGCGCGGGGCACGCGCCGAGGAGCAGGCACATATTCATTGTATACTCATTTTCGCCAAGCTGTTCGCTGAGCGCCTTGAGTCTTTCGAGCACGCTGTCGAGGTTCTCGGGATGGGCGATGAACTCATCGACAAGGGCGTTGAAATCCGCGTTTTCGGACACTCTTTCGGTGCAATCGCCGATAGTGTCTACAGCCTCCTGCGGGAAGCCGATACGCTCCATTATTTTTCTGCTTTCGTTTGCGCTGACTGTCATTTCCTTCACTCCGTCAAATCATATTTTTCACACTGCAAGGATATCACAATCGCGCCCGACGGTCAAGAGCTTATGTAAAAGACCGCCCCGAGGGACGGTCTTTTTGCATCACGAATACATATTGTTCGCGGACATATAGTCATATATTTTCTTGCCGTGCTCCTGCTCCTCGCGCTGGATGGAGTTGAGAACCGTTCTGAGCTGTTCGTTCTTGAACTCGAAGATGCAGGTGTCATAGAGCGCGGAGGCGTGCTTTTCTGTGGCGAGCAGGTCGGAGCAGATATAGCAGTCGTTCTTCTTTTCCTGCGTTTCGCTGACCGAATAGGTCTGCTTGAAGTCATTTTTCGGAGCCGCCTCCCCTGCTGCGGGCTGAGGAATTTCGCCGCTGTCAATCTTCGTGATGATATCAAGGTGCCTCTGCTCAACGCCGCCGAGATAGTTCAGAAGCTGACTGAGCTGCTCGTCATTTGCCGCCGCAGCATGCTGAGAATATTTCTCGACGCAGAGCTTCTCCTGTCCCTTGAGATCCTTGAGCAATTCCTTTTCTTTCTGTGTAAGCTGCATATGAATTTCTCCTTTTTAATTGGCTTTCGGAGAATAGTTTTCGGCGCAGATCGCTTTTTATGCACGCTTTGCCGGTATTTTTCGGCGCAGTTTCTGAGCATACTAATCTGCGGTGATGAAAATGATTTCTTTATGGAGTTCGGAAACGAAAATGCCCGAATTTGAAAAGCTCGGCGGCGACTGTAAAACCGATGTGCTGATAGTCGGCGGCGGGATAGCGGGACTTATGTGCGCGAGACTGCTGACCGATGCGGGAGTGGAGTGCGCCGTTGTTGAAAAGGGGCGTATATGCGGCGGAGTGACGAAAAACACGACCGCAAAAATAACCGCCCAGCACGGGGCGATATACTCGAAGCTCATCAAGACTCTCGGGCGCGAAAAGGCGCAGATGTATCTCAAAGCCAACCTCGAAGCGGTCGAGGGCATTGCCAACATGTGCAAAAATATCGACTGCAATTTTGAACGCAAAGACGCATTTCTCTATTCCGGCAGAGAGACCGATGAGCTTGACGCGGAGGCTGATGCGCTGAAAGAGCTCGGGTATAACACGGAGATATTCCGATGCGATCTGCCGTTTGAAGAGGCGGTCGGCATAAAAATGCCGAATCAGGCGCAGTTCGAGCCGCTGAAATTTTTGCGCTCGTTAGTTAACGGGCTGACGGTGTTTGAAAACACCGAAGTTATTTCTATAAAAGGCTCGACGGCGTTTACAGGCACGGGCAAAATAACCGCCGAGAGCATTATTGTTGCGACGCACTTCCCGTTCATAAACACCAAGGGTCTCTATTCGCTGAAAATATATCAGGAGCGCTCGTATGTCACGGCGCTCGAAAACGCCTGCGGCATAGGCGGCATATACACGCCGATAAAAAGCGGCGGAATATCGATGCGAAACGCCGGGGAATATCTGCTCATCGGCGGATTCGGCGGGCGGACGGGCAGCCCGTGCGGGGCATGGGATGCGCTCAGCGGCTTTGTAAAAGACAAGCTGCCAAATGCCAAAGAAAAATACCGCTGGGCGGCTCAGGACTGCATGACGCTCGACTCGGTGCCATATATAGGCAGATACTCGGCAAATTCGCCGCGGCTATATGTCGCAACGGGCTTCAACAAATGGGGAATGACCTCATCGTTCGCGGCGGCTTCGGTGCTCCGCGATATGATAACGACCGACGGGAGCGAATATGCCGAGTTGTTTGACCCGCAGCGCAGCATGATGAGAAAACAGCTGCTCATAAACGGATTCAAATACGCCTCGTCGCTGCTCAAGCCATTTGGCAACAGGTGCCCGCACCTCGGCTGCCGCCTTGAGTGGAACGGCGCGGAGCACAGCTGGGACTGCCCCTGCCACGGGTCGCGATTCGCGCAGGACGGAAAGCTGCTCGACAATCCCGCAACAGGCGGAAAACACATGAAAAACGAAAGGACATGACAAAATGAGCAAGGATAAAGAGATAGTTATAACCACGCGCGACAAAGTTCTCAGGGCGTGGCAGAACTCGACGGAGCTTGTGCGCGACTTTGAAAACTACGCGAAAGAAACCTTGGACGACAAAACCGCCGCAGAAATGTTTCAAAAATATGCGGTTGATGAGGGTCGGCACGCCGCCGAGCTGCTGAAGCTTCTGCATAGTTATCAGGACAACGGCGCGGTTTAAATCAACACTTTGCCCCCGGATGGTTCTCTTGTTCACAATTTATTTAAATGAGCTTTAAAATACGCTTAAAAATTGATGATAGGATTAAGAAAAAGATAAAGTTTTATCAATACGGCTTTATCAAAAATATCCGGGAGGGTAAAAATTATGTACAACAGATTCGTTCTCAATGAAACTTCATATCACGGCGCGGGCGCAGTCAAGGCGGTTGCCGAAGAGATAACCGCAAGAGGCTTCAAGAAAGCTTTCGTCGCATCCGACCCCGACCTCATCAAGTTCGGCGTATCGAAGAAAGTCACCGATGTTCTGGACGACGCGGGCATCGCATACGAGATGTTCAGCGAGATCAAGCCCAACCCGACCATTCAGAACGTTCAGTCCGGCGTTGAGGCATTCAAGGCGAGCGGCGCAGACTGCATCGTAGCTATCGGCGGCGGCTCCTCGATGGACACCGCGAAGGCTATCGGCATAATCATCAAGAACCCCGAGTTCGCCGATGTCAGAAGCCTTGAGGGCGTTGCGCCGACAAAGAACAAGTGCGTTCCGATAATCGCCGTTCCGACAACTGCGGGCACAGCGGCAGAGGTCACGATAAACTATGTTATCACCGACGCCGAAAAGAACCGCAAGATGGTCTGCGTCGATGTTCACGACATTCCGGTAGTCGCCGTTGTCGATCCCGACATGATGTCCTCCATGCCCAAGGGACTGACCGCCGCAACGGGCATGGACGCTCTGACCCACGCTATCGAGGGCTACATCACCAAGGGCGCATGGGCGATGAGCGATATGTTCCATCTCAAGGCAATCGAGATAATCTCGAAGTCGCTTCGCGGCGCCGTTGAAAACACCCCCGATGGACGCGAGGGCATGGCTCTCGGTCAGTATGTCGCAGGCATGGGCTTCTCGAATGTCGGTCTCGGCATAGTCCACTCGATGGCTCACCCGCTCGGCGCACTCTATGACACCCCGCACGGCGTGGCGAACGCCATAATCCTGCCGACCGTCATGGAATACAACGCACCCGCGACCGGCGAGAAATACCGCGACATAGCGAAGGCTATGGGCGTTGAGGGCACGGAGAACATGAGCGTTGACGAATACCGCAAGGCGGCTGTTGACGCAGTCAGACAGCTTGCAAAGGACGTCGGAATCCCCGCCGACCTCAAGGAAATCGTCAAGCCCGAGGATGTCGAGTTCCTTGCGCAGTCTGCATATGACGACGCCTGCCGCCCCGGCAACCCGCGTGACACAAGCGTTGCGGAGCTTGCAGAGCTTTACAGATCACTGATGTAAAAAGAAATAAATAAATCCGCCGCCTCGTCCGAGATTAAAACCGGGCGAGGCGGCGTTTTATTTGCGCTGTAAAAGACATTTAATAAATAAAAAATAAAGGTCATAATCCGCGTTGTTATCCGTGAATTATGACCTTTGTATTTTTGCTCTTCGGTCTGCGCTAAATGCGGCAGTCCCTGCTTGTTAGCCTTTGTAGTTCATGCCCAGCTCGATAGCTTCGACATTCTTGGGAACAAGATGCTGCTTTCTTGCGGGGACGACCTTGGCTATTGCTTTCGACATGGTGTCGAGGTTGCAGAAGCCGGTCTGCTCCATGAGCTTGCCGATAAGAATGATGTTTGCAAGACCCTTGAGTCCGTGCTCCTCCGCCATCTGAGTGGCGGGAACGAGGCAGACGGTGATATCGTCTCTCTTGACCTCGCGCTCAACGAGCGTGCTGTCGAGAATAACTATTCCGCCGGGAACGACGCTGTCGATGAACTTGTCATAAGACGGACCGTTCATCGCGACGAACACGTTCGGAGTGACAACGAGGGGCGAGCAGATGGGGTCGGAGGAGATGCAGACGCTGCAGTTTGCCGTGCCGCCTCTCATCTCGGGACCGTAGGACGGAAGCCATGAAACTTCCTTGCCGTCGGTGAGTCCCGCATAGGCGATGACCTTGCCCATGAAAAGTATACCCTGACCGCCGAATCCGGCGAGAAGTGCGTTCATATCCTTCATTTTGCTTCCTCCTCTGCTGTCTTGTCCTTATAAACGCCGAGCGGATAATAAGGAAGCATATTCTCTCTGAGCCAGCCGAGCGCATCGACGGGCGAGAGTCCCCAGTTGGTGGGGCAAGCCGAGATAACTTCAACTATCGAGAAGCCCTTGCCGGCGATCTGAGTCTCGAAAGCCTTTTTGATAGCCTTCTTCGCTCTGTTTATGTTCTTGACGCAGTCGACCGAAACGCGCTCCGCATAGGCGGTGCCGTCGAGGGTGGAGAGCATCTCGCAGACTCTGACGGGATAGCCCGCAGTCTTAATATCTCTGCCGTAAGGCGTGGTCTGAGTGACCTGTCCGGGCAGCGAGGTGGGAGCCATCTGGCCGCCTGTCATGCCGTAAATCGCGTTGTTGACGAAGATAACGGTGATGTTCTCGCCGCGGGTCGCGGAATGAACGGTTTCGGCAGTACCGATAGCGGCGAGGTCGCCGGCGCCCTGATAGGTGAAAACGACATCCTCGGGCTTTGCGCGCTTGACGCCTGTTGCAACAGCCGGGGCGCGTCCGTGGGGAGCCTCTATCATATCACAGCCGAAATAATTATATGCCATAACGGCGCATCCGACGGGCGCGATGCCGACGGTCTTGCCCTCTATACCGAGCTCGTCAATGCACTCCGCAACAAGGCGGTGGATTATACCGTGAGTGCAGCCGGGGCAATAATGGGTAGGCACATCAAGAAGCGCCTTGGGTCTCTGGAATACGATTGCCATTATTTTTCGCCTCCTGCAAGTTTTTTGATATTTTCAAGGACTTCGGCGGGGGTCGGGATTATTCCGCCGGTGCGTCCGAAGAATTCAACGGGTCTGCTGCAGTCGATAGCGAGCTTGACATCGTCGATCATCTGACCCATGCTCATCTCGACGCAGAGGAAAGCCTTTGCGTGCTCTGCGGCGTCGCGCATAGCCTGCTTCGGGAACGGCCAGAGGGTTATCGGGCGGATAAGTCCCGCCTTTATGCCCTGCTCTCTCGCTTCGCGGACAGCCGCCTTTGCGACACGCGCCGATGCGCCGTAAGCGACGACGACATAATCGGCATCATCGACCATGTAGCTCTCGCTCATTGGCTCTTTTTCCTCGATAACCGCATATCTTGCGAAACGCTCTCTGACGAGGCGCTCGAGGTCTGCCGCCTGAAGATAGAGTGAATTGACTATATTATGCTTGCGTCCGCCGTTGTGACCGCATGCCGCCCAGGGCTTCTCAACATTCGAGCCGCCGCTGCCCTCGCCTATCTCGACGGGCTCCATCATCTGACCAAGCATGCCGTCGGCAAGGATCATTGCGGGCATACGATACTCATCAGCCTTGTCGAAAGCTCTGCCGACGAGGTCGACCATCTCCTGAACGGAGCTGGGAGCGAAAACAAGGATATGCAGATCACCGTGGCCGGGCGCTCTTGTCGCCTGCCAGTAATCCGACTGCGAGGGCTGGATTCCGCCGAGTCCGGGGCCGCCGCGCTGGACGTTGATAATGACCGCCGGAAGATCCGAGCCTGCCATATAAGATATACCCTCGGTCTTGAGGCTGATTCCGGGCGAGGACGAGGAAGTCATCGCGCGGACACCTGCGGATGCCGCACCGAGAACCATATTGACGGCGGCGATTTCGCTCTCCGCCTGAAGATATGTACCGCCTATTTTAGGCATGACCTTTGACATATATGCCGCAAGCTCTGTCTGCGGGGTGATGGGATAACCGAAGAAGTGGCGGCAGCCGGCACGGATAGCGGCTTCTGCCAGAGCTTCGTTGCCTTTCATAAGAACTCTTTCTGACACTTTCAACACCTCTTCTTTCTTTATCTCTCAACAGTTATTGCACAATCGGGACACATAATAGCGCACGCCGCACATCCGATGCACTCGTCGGGATTTGTGACACACGCCGGATGATAACCTTTTAGGTTCAGCTTATCCTTAGCAAGGCTGATAATATGCTTCGGACATGCCGTCGTGCAAAGCTCACAGCCCTTGCAGGTGTTTTCATTGATCGTGACTTTTGCCATATCTGTTCCTCCTAATCAAGAATACCGAACTTATATATCCGCCGCTTCGCCTCGGAAGCGGTATCGGTCAAAAAAATTTTTACCACGGGAGCTTCACGAGCACATCGACGGGATAAAGATTATCTATCTTTCCCTCAAGCTCGCCCGAGACACTCTTCGGCGCCGTTGTATATACGAGCGGCAGACCCGCGAGCTCAGCCGTTTTCTCGGCATAAGGGACGGACGAAAGAATATCCTGCGCAGTCGTCTGCGCCCCCAAGTGCGAGTTGTTGACTAACCCCGTCGCTTTCAGACGGCACGCCGCCTCTATCTCCCCGAGCAGCTCGACTGCCTCGTCGGGACTTGAAATAAACTTGCGGAATTTGTTGACGACGCAGAGCATATCATAGCCCGACTCGTTGAGCTGGCGCGAAAAGCGTCCGAGCGCGGTAGCGCCCGCATCGTCGCCGCCGACATCGACTATCACTCTGCCCATGCTCTCCTCAAAAATCGAAAACATTCTCGCCGTCAGCGCGGGCGCGTCAAGGGTAGTGCCCTCAAGATTCTGGGCAATGACATTGACTCCCGCCGCCTCAAGCTCGTCCTTGTAGTCCGCGGTGCGGAAATAGGGATTGACTATATCGAGATCGACGAGCGTTATCTTCTCGCCGCGCTTTGCCGCATTGACTGCGAGGTTGAGCGCGAAATTTGTTTTTCCGCTGCCGTAATGACCGCAGACGAGCGTTATGCGTTTCATCGATCTGCCTCCCTTCGGTTATAAAAATAATTATACCACTCTTTGCCCCGCGGTACAATATATTTTCCGTCTGCGCGGATAGAAAAGATATTGCAGGGCGCGGCGCGTTTTGTGCAAAATTTATGCAAAAGCATACGCGCGGGGATAAAAATATCCGGCTCCTGCCAAACGGCAGAAACCGGATAGTGAAATCAGAACTGATTATTCAGCCTCGGTCTCCTCAGCCTCGTCCTCTGCGGCGGGCTCGAGCAGAGCTCTGATCGAAAGGCTGACGCGCTTCTTGTCGAAGTCGATGCCGATGATCTTCGCCTGAACCTTGTCGCCGACCTTGAGAACGTCGGAGGGCTTCTCGATGCGGCGATCCGCTATCTGAGAAATGTGGATAAGGCCGTCAATGCCGGGGATAACTCTTGCGAATGCGCCGAAATCGGTAAGGCTGACTATCTCAGCATCGATAACGGTTCCCTCGGGATAGTTCTTGCGAAGGATCTCCCACGGATTGTCCTCGTCTTTTCTGTAGCCCAGAGAAATCTTTTTCTTCTCGGGATCGAGAGCCTTTATGTAGACATCGATAACGTCGCCGACCTTCAGGACATCCGACGGATGCTTGATGCGCTTCCAGGAAAGCTCGGAGATGTGAACCATTCCGTCCACGCCGCCGATGTCGACGAATGCGCCGTAGTTGGTAAGAGACTTGACGGTGCCGGTATACTTCTGACCGACCTCAGCCTGTGCCCAGAAAGCTTCCTCAGCGGCCTTTCTCTCCTCCTTGAGGACGGCACGGATGGAGCCGACAGCTCTTCTCTTGTAGTTGTTGACCTCGATGATGCGAAACTTGACGTTCTTTCTCAGAAGGCTGTCAAGAGACTCGCTGCGCGATGCGGTTGCAAGAGAACCGGGGATGAAAACGCGAACGCCGTCGGTAACAGCGATAACACCGCCCTTGACAACATCGGTGACAACGCCTTCGAAGACCTTATCGGTCTCAGCTGCGTCAGCGATATCGCGCCATGCCTGCATAGCGTCATAACGGCGCTTGGAAAGCATAACGGTGCCCTCTGCATCGTTGGTCTTCATGATGATAAGACCGATCTCGTCGCCTATCTTGAGCTCCTTCTTCGGGTCAGCGGCAGGATCTGCGCTGTACTCGTCCATGGGGACATAGCCGGCATGCTTTCTGCCGATGTCGACCTGGATCTCTGTGGGCGAGAAGCCCATGACGATACCGGTGACCTTCTGGTCGTTGTTCATGCTGTTGAGAGACTCCTCAAGAGCCTTGGAGAAGTCCTGCTCGTCTGCTTCTTCGGAAGGCACCTCCTCCGCCGGCTGTGCGGAAGCTGCGCTCTCCTCGAGCTCACCGGCAGCCGCCTCAGCGACATCGGTCTTACGCTCGACTGCGCCTTCCTCAAGCTCTTTGGATTGTTCGTTAAGAATTTCGGACATGTTACAAAGTACCTCCTTTATTATGCACGCAGGGGTTGATGCCCCTGCAGTAACGCCGACAACATCGCAGGCGGAGAAATCGATATTTTCAACATCCGCTGCGCGCTCCACAAGATAAGTCGGGCAGTTTTTTTCGCACACTCCCTTGAGCTTTGCCGTGTTGGAACTCTGCGAGCCGCCGATAATTATCATCATATCGACGCGCTGCGACAGCTCGGAAGCCTCTTTCTGCCTATCCTGCGTAGCATTACATATTGTATCAAAAACATTTGCATTTGTACATAGTATTTTTATTATTTTTAGGGATTCCTGCCATTCTTTTACGCTGAAAGTGGTCTGTGAGACGACCGTTATTTTCTTCTCGGAATATTCCGGATGATTTTCGAAAATTTTACGGAGTTCTTCGGCGTTGCGGAAAGTGAAGCACTCGCCGCGGCAGTGACCCATGATGCCGATGACTTCGGGATGACCGCTGTCTCCGGCGATGAGCACGGGGATATCGGGCGATGAATTCTCGCCGACTATCCTGTGTATTTTCTTGACGAACGGGCAGGTCGCGTCGCAGATATCGGCGCCCGTAGCCTCAAGGCTGCGATAGACGCTCGCGCCGACTCCGTGGGTGCGGACGACGACGGTAGTATCGGCAGACGCTTCTATGGGCGAGTTTATCACCCGAACACCCTTTTTCTCAAGATCTTCTATAACGACCGGGTTATGTATCAGGGGACCGAAAGTAGCGACTTTTTTTCCGCTGTCAACGAGCTTATATGTCATCTCGACCGCGCGGTTGACCCCGAAGCAGAAGCCCGCCGTTTTTGCAACCTCAATCTTTTTCATGACCCTTTTCAAGCAGCTCCCCTATCTTGCCCATGACAAGTCTGGAAGCGTCCTTTATCTCACTCATATTTGATTCGTCCGAAAGTCCGAGCTCCTCATAGGGAATGACCTCGCCGAAACGGACAGTTATCTTCTTGCGGAACTTGCTCTTGCCCTCGAAATAGATACACGCGGGCAGAACATCGGAATGTGTGGCTTTGGCGATAAGCGCGACGCCGGCTTTGGGCGGCAGCATCTTGCCGTTGGGATCCTTTGAGCGTGTGCCCTCGGGGAATATGCCGAGAACTTTGCCTTCTTCGACAAGGCGGATAGCATAATTCAGTGAGCGCTGGTCGCCCGTTCCGCGGCTTATCGGGAACGCATTCAGGTGGCGGAGCATCCAGGATGCGAGCTTGTTGAGATTGAACAGCTCGAGCTTCGCCATGTAGTGGATCTTGCGGACTCTCGCTGCAACGATGAGTCCGGGATCATACGAATTGCGGTGGTTCGAGGCAATTATAAGGCTGCCTGTTTTCGGCACGTTTTCGCGGCCGATATACTGCGTCTTGAAGATGATCTTTGCGAGCGGATGAAACATCCAAACGAAAACGTCATAAAATTTTCTGTCTCTGGTATCGTCGTAATCAAACGCTTTACCCTTGATCTTCGGTTCCATCAAAGATTCTCCTTAATAACATTTTTTATTTTCTCTATCGACTCGTCGAGCGAAAGCTCAGTCGTATCGACCGTTATGGCGTCGGGCGCGGCTCTGAGCGGAGCGATAGCCCGATTGGAATCATTATAATCCCTTTGCTTCATTTCTGCAAGCACATTTTCGTATTCGACCTTTTCGCCCTTTTCTATGAGCTCTTTATAACGGCGGCGCGCACGCTCCTCGGCGGAGGCGGTGAGGAATATCTTGACCTGTGCGTGGGGAAGAACGACAGTTCCGATATCGCGCCCGTCCATGACGCAGTCGTTTTTGGCGGCAATATCCTGCTGGAGACCGAAAAGGAACTCGCGGACTGCGGGCACCGCCGAGACTTTCGAAGCCGCCATTGACGCTTCGGGAGTTCTGATGAACGCCGAGACATTCTCGCCGTTTAAAAACACAGCCTGCTCGCCGTTTTCGTATTTGAGTTCAACGGATATGCCCTTGACGCTCCCGGCAATAGCCTCGGGATTTTCAAGGTCGACTCCGCGGCGCAGCGCATTGAGTCCGACGGTGCGGTAAAGCGCGCCGGTATCGACATAGATAAATCCGAGCGCCTGAGCCGCGCGGCGTGATATTGTGCTCTTGCCCGCTCCTGCGGGACCGTCGATTGCAACATTTATTGACATAGAGATTTTCCTTTCGTGCTTTCTTTATTGAGCCGCATTCTCTCCGGCAAGATGTCCGGTCGAGAACGCTATCTGCAAATTGAATCCGCCCGTGTAGGCATCGACATCTATAACTTCGCCCGCAAAATACAGACCGTCTATGAGCTTCGACTGCATCGTTTTCGGGTCTATCTCCGAGGTCTTTACGCCGCCGGAGGTGACAACCGCCTCTTCGATCGGGCGAAAATCAGTTACTGTAACCGTGAAATGCTTGAGCAGATAAACGAGCTTCGCGCGCTGTTCGCGGGTGACGGAATT
>JBNMIN010000066.1:0-12182 GCA_050873305.1 Oscillospiraceae bacterium | reverse complement strand
TCTTTTAGTAATGCAGTCGCCAAACCGCTTCTATTATACTTGGAGGTTATTATTTTTGCACCACTCTTTTGCGTGGTGCTTCTTTTTTTACTTAAGCTTTCTTTTTCCCCCGGTAGAACCGGGGGTTTTCAACTGTTGCGTGACAAACGAAAAACGCGGGTACAGCGAAAACTGTACCCGCGCTTTTTGCCTGAAAATACAGCCCCGGCAAAATCTGTCGGGGCTGTTGATTTTGATTATTTCTTGAGTCTCTTGTCTGTCTTTGTTGCAAGGTGGGTGCCGACGCTCTGGAAAATCTGAACGAGCGCTATGAGCAGGATAACCGCGAAAATCATGACGAGATATTTGTAGCGGTAGTAGCCGTAGTTTATGGCTATCTTGCCGAGTCCGCCGCCGCCGATTATTCCGCTCATTGCGGAGTAGCCGAGGATGGTGGTTATCGCTATTGTGAAGTTCGAGAGCAGCGAGGGCACGCTCTCGGGAATCATAACCTTGACAATTATCTGCATAGGCGATGCTCCCATGCTCTGCGCGGCTTCGATTATATTCGGGTTGACCTCGCGCAGGCTGCTCTCAACAAGGCGCGCCACAAACGGGAACGACGCGATGACGAGCGGGACTATTGAAGCGACTGTGCCGACCGCCGTGCCGACGATAAGACGGGTCAGCGGGAAGACGAGAATCATCAGAATCAAGAACGGCACCGAGCGCAGAAGATTTATGATAACATTGAGAACCTTCATCAGAGCCTTCGGCAGGGGGAGAACGCCGCCCTTTTCGCCCGCGACGAGCAGCACGCCGAGCGGCAGGCCGATAATTATCGCGAAGAGCGTGGAGAGCAGGGTGACATATATCGTCTCCCAGATAGCCAGCGGGAAATCATTTTTTAATATATCGAGGGCTTCCGTCAGCGCCTCGGAAGTGAATGCATTGTCAAACATCTTTTAAACCTCCTCAACAAGAATATCCGGCATACTCTGCAGATATTTCGACGCTCGTTCAAGCTCGTTGTCCCCTCCGGGGATGCCGAGGAGCATGTTGCCGTAGACCTTGTCGCCAATGCAGCGCGTGGAGGCAGCTAAGATATTCGCCGCGATTCCCTCGTCCATAGCCATCTTGGTTATCAGCGGGGTGTTGGTCGCGAACGCGCCGTTGAAGACGACTCTTATCCTGTGCTCGTCCGAAGCGGGAGCAAAAATCTCATCCGAAGCGTCGGGGAACACGAGGCGTTTTGCCGCCGCCGACTGCGGATGGGCAAAAACAGTGCTTACTTCGCCCTGTTCAACGACCGTGCCGTTGTCAAGAATGGCGACTCGGTTGCAGGTCTCTTCAACAACGCTCATCTGGTGAGTTATTATAATAACCGTTATGCCGAGCTTTTTGTTTATGTCTCTTATGAGGTTGAGAATCGAATGTGTGGTGTTCGGGTCGAGCGCGCTTGTCGCCTCGTCGCAGAGCAGGACTTTCGGATTCGTTGCGAGTGCGCGGGCTATCGCTATTCTCTGCTGCTGACCGCCGGAGAGCTGAGCGGGATAGGCCTTCGCTTTATCCGGCAGACCGACTATCTCGAGCAGTTCGAGCGCGCGTTTCTTCGCGTCCTCTTTCTTCATGCCCTCAAGCTCGAGCGGGAAGCAGATGTTTTTCAGGCAGTTGCGCTGCATGAGCAGGTTGAAGCCCTGGAATATCATGGTTATATTGCGGCGGGCGTCCCTGAGCTGCTTGCTCGAAAGCGAACCCATATCGACCCCGTCGATGAGTATCTGACCCTCGGTCGGGCGTTCGAGCATATTTATGCACCGCACGAGCGTACTCTTGCCCGCACCGCTCATGCCGATGACGCCGTAAATATCGCCGTCGTTTATCGTCAGAGAAACATTCTTGAGCGCGTCGAGCGAGCCGTCGGCGGTCTTGAAAGTTTTTGACAGATTTTTAATCTCGATCATTTTATGCCTCCGAACTTCTGGATAAAAAGATAATGCCGGCAAGCAGCCCGATTAAGAGCAACTTAGCCCGGCATTATATTTTATAACATTTACTTCACTGCGTCAAGGGTGGTCTGCTTGCCGCCGTAGAGAGCCATGGGCTCGACATGGACATAGCAGACGGTGACGATGTTCGTGTTGTTCTGCTTGTTGAAATCGTCGAGGTAGGGCTCATGCTGGAAGTAGTTTGCGTCGATCTCGCCGGACTCAACAACATTGTTGGGCTGGACATAATCTTCGAACTCTTTGATGTCAAGAGTGACGCCCTTAGCGGCAAGGATCTCCTTGGCAACGGCGAGAATCTCGGCGTGCGGTGTGGGGGATGCAGCGACGGTTATGGTCTGACCCTTGAGTGCGTCGTAGTTGACGGAGGGATCGTAGCCGTCACCGGGGTTTGAAACAACGCTGATAACTGCGCCGTTATACTTGGTAGCGATGAAATCGGCGACTTTCTTGCTCTGGAGAGCGGCGGAAAGAGCCTTTATCTTATCGGAATTCTCGTTGCCCTTCTTGGTAGCGAGGATGTTCGAATATGCGCTCGAGGAGCCCTCGATAGCGAGGCTGTCCTTGACGGGGTTGAGACCCGCGGAGATAGCGTAGTTCGAGTTGATAACAGCGTAGTCAACATCCTTGAGAACGTTGGGAAGCTGAGCGGCTTCAACCTCTTTGAAGGTGATGTTCTTGGGGTTGTCTTCAATGTCTCTTACGGTTGCGGTGATGCCGGCGCCGTCTTTGAGCTTGATGATGCCCTGCTCCTGAAGAAGAAGGAGCGCACGGGCTTCGTTGGTCGCGTCGTTGGGAACGGCAATAGTGATGCCCTTGCTGCCCGAAGAGCAGGCGGCGAAGCCGAAGATGCAGCCCAGCGCGAGGACCGCTGCGAGAATGATCGATATTGTCTTTTTCATGTTGATTATCTCCTTTGTATTTTAATTTATAAGGTATTGGGTTGAAACGGACTTTTTAATCATGCGCCTTGCGGCACATTCGCCAATGCCTTATATCAAAGGGCGAGAATAATTTCAGATACTGCACTTTTCTTCCTCCTCAATGCAAATAAAAAACGGGAAACTCCTCACGAAGCTCCCCGAATCTCTGCATATATCAGATTTATTCGTTTGACGGAAGCTCGTTAGAAAAAGGCATGCACATGCACATGCGCATGGAGAACATGCACATTTCCATCATCATAATGTTGCTGTCAAACTTTTTCATGATGCTTCCTCCCTGTTCAGTATCTATGAGCGTATTATAGTCTCTTATACCTACGCTGTCAATAGGTTTTTACAAAAAATTCCCGATTTGTCCCGATGCACAAAAAAGCAGGCGAAAATGCGCCTGCTTTTGAACCGGTTGACTTAAAATTTGCTGTTATATATCGCGGCTGCGCCTGAAATTGCGCTCCGCCTTGCGGCGAGCGGCGGTTTTTCTCTCTTCGGCGAGCTTTTTTTCGTGCACTTTTTTGCGCACGGACGGGCGGTTCGGATTCTTTGTGCCGGTTATCTTCTTCTTTTTATCCTTGGGCTCGTGCAGCTCCGGGTTCTCCTTGAAGAATATCAGGCTGCCGCCGACGACCTGAACGACCTCGGACTGCGTCTTTGCCGCTATCTCCTCGGCAATCTCGCGCGGGGGCTTGGGTGCTGTTTCGAGCAGGACCTTGAGTTTGAGCAGTTCGCGGGAGCGGAATGCGTCTAACGTCTGGGCTATCAGTGCGTCATTGACGCCGCCCTTGCCGACCTGAAAAAGCGGCTCGAGCGAATTTGCCTGCGCGCGAAGCGCGGCTCTCTCTTTGCTTGTCATATAATTTCCTCCAGTTTTTTCGCAAGGAGTCTCAACGCCTTGCCTCTGTGGCTGATGCTGTCTTTTTCTTCGGCGGTGAGCTGCGCCATCGTCTTGCCGGGGAACTCGTCGGGCAAAAACAGCGGATCGTAGCCGAAGCCGCCCTCGCCTGCGGGTTCAAAGGCAATCTTGCCCTCGCACTCGCCGCGCACGGTCATGTGCCTGCCGTCCGGGAAACAGCAGCAGACGGTCGAAACGAACCGCGCGGTGCGCTTGTCCATAGGAATATCGGACAGATTTTTGAGCAGAAGCTCGTTGTTCTTCTCGTCGTTTCCGTGTTCGCCCGCGTATCTCGCGGAATAAACTCCCGGCGCGCCGTCGAGCGCGTCAACGGCAAGTCCCGAGTCGTCGGCAATGCAGGGCATGCCGCTCTCTTTGCAGCCGCTGTCGGCTTTTAAGAATGCGTTCTCTTCAAAGGTGACACCAGTCTCCTCGACATCGGTAAGCTCGACTCCCGCCTCTTCCGCGAGCAGAACGCGCACTCCGATGGGCTTTAATATGCGCTCAAGCTCGGCGCGTTTTTTCATGTTATGTGTAGCTATGAGAAAATCCATTATTCGTCCTCTTTTTCCTCTTCTTCGCCTTCAATCGGCTCTGCATCAAACAGACCCTCGGCGAATGCGCGGGCGTTGAACGGGCGGAGGTCGTCCACCTTTTCGCCGACGCCGATAAACTTGACCGGCACGCCGAGCTCATTTTTGATGTTTAATACGACGCCGCCCTTTGCGGTGCCGTCAAGCTTCGTTAAAATGATGCCGGTTATTTCAGCAACATTCTTGAATTCTTTCGCCTGGTTGACTGCGTTCTGTCCTGTCGTCGCGTCGAGCACGAGTAGGCTCTCGCGGTCGCTGTAGGGCAGCTCGCGGTCGATGACGCGGTATATCTTCGCCAGCTCCTCCATGAGGTTCTTCTTGTTGTGGAGTCTGCCGGCGGTGTCGCAGATGATTATGTCGGCGTTTCTCGCCTTGCCCGCCTGAATTGTGTCGTATATAACAGCCGCCGGGTCTGCGCCCTCGCGGTGCTTGACTATCTCGACTCCCGCGCGGTCAGCCCACTCTTCAAGCTGCTCGATTGCGGCGGCTCTGAAGGTGTCCGCCGCGGCGAGAATAACTTTTTTGCCCTCGTTTTTGTACATTGCGGCGAGCTTGCCTATAGAAGTGGTCTTGCCCACGCCGTTGACACCGATGACGAGAATGACGGAGGGGAGAGTGATAAGGCTCATTTCCTCGCCGCCCTCGAGCATCTCGGCGACTATCTCTTTTATCTCGTTCTTGACGGCTTCGGGCTTGCGCAGGTGCTTTTTCATAACGCGCTCGCGGAGCTGTTCGACTATCTCCGACGCGGTCAGGCAACCGACATCGCCCATGACGAGTATCTCTTCGAGCTCGTCATAAAATTCGTCGTCAATCTCGGTCTTGCCGTGGAGCATCGAGTCGATGGCTCCCGACATATTCTCGCGGGTCTTTTTGAGTCCCTTGTTTATTCTTGAAAAAATGCCCATTTTTATCCTCCGTGCGGTCTTAATTCAGACCGTTTTTTATTCTTTCAACTGCTTCGAGCGTGCGCTTCGGCTCGGCAAATGCGGTCAGGCGAAAATATCCCTCGCCCATCATGCCGAAGCCCGAGCCCGGCGTGCCTACCACCTGAACGGTGTTCAGAAGCCTGTCGAACATCTGCCATGAGGTCAGCCCGTTCGGCACTTCAAACCAGATATACGGCGAATTTCTGCCGCCGAAACAGCGGATATTAACACTTTCGAGTCCGTCCGTTATCTTCTTTGCGTTGCCGAGATAGCAGTTTATATTTTCTTTTATCTGCCGTCTGCCCTCGTCGGAATAGACGGCTTCGGCGGCGCGCTGGGTTATATATGACACGCCGTTGAACCGCGTCGCCTGCCTGCGCGCCCACAGCGCGTTGAGGCTGACTCCGCCGCGTGAAAGCTCGCGCGGTATAATCGTACATGCGCATCGAACGCCTGTAAAGCCTGCGGTCTTTGAGAAACTCCTGAACTCAATGGCGCATTTCTTTGCGCCGTCAAGCTCGAAGATGCTGTGCGGAATGTCGCTCTCAGTGATAAACGCCTCGTATGCGGCGTCGAAGAGAATGACGCTGCCGTGCTCATTAGCCCAATCGACCCACTGTTGGAGTTGGTTTTTATTCATCGCCGACCCCGTGGGATTGTTGGGGGAGCAGAGATATATTATATCGACATTTTGCTCCGGCAGGGGAGGGATAAATTCGTTCTCCGCGGTGCAGTCGAGATAAGCAATATTTGAAAATCTGCCGTTTTCGAGCGGCTTGCCGCCCCTGCCCGCCATGATATTAGTGTCAGCGTAGACGGGGTAGACGGGGTCGCAGACGGCGACTTTGCACTCGGGCGAAAAGATATCGCCGATGCTGCCGGTGTCGCTCTTTGCGCCGTCGCTTATAAAAATCTCGTCTCTTTCGAGCGCTATTCCGCGCGCGGCGAAATCATATTTCAATATCTTGTCGATAAGAAAATCATATCCGTGCTCGGGCGGGTAGCCCCTGAATGTGGCGGCGTCCGCCATTTCGTTGACTGCCGAGTGCATGGCTTTTATGCACGCCTCGGGCAGGGGACGCGAGACATCGCCGATGCCGAGGTCGATTATATCCGCCTCGGGATGAGCGGCTTTGTAATCTTTAATTTTTCGGCTCATCGTCGAAAAAAGATAGCTGCTGCGGAGAAGCGAAAAGCTTTCGTTTGTTTTCATCTTGCGCCTCCGCCGTAGGCAATCTCGCCCGTGAAGACGGTCTGCACCGGACCCGTCAGATACACATTTCCGTAGGCGCTCCATTTGACCGAGAGCTCGCCGCCGCAAAGTGAGATTTTGATATCAGTGTCGCGTTTGCAGTAGCCGTTTAATATGCAGGCGACCGCCGCCGCGCACGCGCCCGTGCCGCAGGAGAGGGTTTCGCCCGCGCCGCGCTCCCAAACGCGCATTTTGATGTGTGAGTCTGAAATCGGCTGAACGAATTCCGTATTTATCCTGTCCGGAAACGCCGGGTGATTTTCAAATTCGGCGCCGATTTTTTGAATATTTACAGAATCAATATTTTCAGAGAAAACCACGCAGTGCGGGTTGCCCATCGAGAGGCAGGTGACGGAATAAACCTTTCCGCCGACTTCAAGCGGATGAGAAATCACGGTGTCCGATTCGATAAGTGCGGGGATATCCCGGCTTTTCAGCATCGGTGACCCCATGTTTATCTGCGCCGAAGTGACCTTTCCGTCCGTCTTATATATATTAATGTATTTTATTCCGCTGAGGGTCTCCAAAGATATCATATCTTTGTCGGTCATTTTGCTGTCGCAGACATACTTTGCGACGCAGCGCGCGGCGTTGCCGCACATCCTCGCCCGTGACCCGTCGGAATTGTAGATATCCATTTTGAAATCCGCTATGTCGGACGGCAAAATCAGCACAAGCCCGTCTGAGCCGATGCCGAAATGGCGGTCGCTCAAAAATTTCGCCGCGGAGGGAGGGTCGTCGATCGATTCATCAAAACAGTTGACATATATGTAGTCGTTGCCCGTGCCCTGCATTTTGGCGAATTTCATTCACAAGACCCTTTTCATTTATATATTAGCGAGCTCGCTGAGCAGATGCCGCGCGGTCGCGGCTATCGAACTGCTCTCGTTCATGCTCCTTCTTCTAATATATGCGTATGCGTCCTCTTCAGACACACCGTTTACTTTCATATATAAATGTTTTGCCTTGTCGATTATCTCCTGATCCGCCGTGTTGCGCTGACCGCCCGAGCGTATGCGCGACTCGGACGAGGAGCGGAGCAGTTTTTCTATCGCACTGCGAAACTCAGGACGCGAGAGCGGCAGGGTCATGCACTGCACGTTGCTCATGCCGAACAGCGGGGACTGGGCGGAGGAAATGAGCAATATCATATCTGCGCCCGGCGGGAGCAGACGGAGCATGGCGGCGGGCGCCATGTCGGTCAGGCGGTGGCAGATTATTATAGCCGAGGGGAGACGCTGAGTGAAATCGAGGGTCTGCGAAGCAGAGCGGCACTCGATGACGCCCATTATTCCCATTTCCGCAACGAACCCGCGCAGCTGCGCGCGCACCTTGTCGGATGACGATGCTATAATAATATCGCGCACCATCTATCCCTCCCTCGCGGTGCGTCAGTCTGTTAGAAAAAATCAGCTCTCCTGCACGTTCTTTATGATATCGTTGATAGTCGTTCTGAGCGCCGAGTCGGTGTCGCTCTCTTTCTTTATCTCGTCGAGGGCGTAGAGCACCGTCGAATAGTGCCTGCCGCCGAACTCCGCGCCGATAGCCTTGGCGGAAAGTCCCGTGACCTCGCGCACGATATACATCGATATCTGGCGGTATTTTGAAGTCTGTGCGTCCTTCTTCTTCGAGCGCAGATCCTCGGGATTTGCGCCGTAGGTGCGCGCGACTTCTGTTATTATCTTGTCCACAACGACGGGGATAGGCTTGTTGTCGCTGAGAATATCCCTTATTGCCTGCTGAGCGGTGGCGGTGTTGACATGCGCGCCCTGTATCTGGACATAAGCCTGCATCTTCTTGACCGCGCTCTCGAGCTGACGGATATTGTTCTTGAGCTTTTGGGCTATGTATTCAACGACATCGTCGCTGATATCGAAGTTGAGTGCGTCCGCCTTGCGCTTGACTATGAGCATACGGGTCTCGAGATCCGGCGGCTGAACGTCCGCGAGCAGACCCCACTCGAAGCGGGTGCGCATTCTGTCCTCAAGCTGAGGCATATCCTTCGGCGGGCGGTCGGATGACAGAACGATCTGCTTGCCGTCCTGCGTCAGGGCGTTGAAAGTATGGAAAAATTCCTCCTGCGTGCGCTCCTTGCTCGCGATGAACTGAACGTCGTCCATCAGAAGAACGTCGACCTTGCGGTATTTGTTCTGGAATTCCGTTGTTGTGCGGTGATTGAGCGCTTCGATAAACTCGTTGGTGAATTCCTCGCCGTCGGTGAGGACTATCTTCATCGACGGGTCGTTTCTTTTTATCTCGTGGCATATGGCGTTGAGCAGATGCGTCTTGCCGAGTCCCGAGTTGCCGTAGATAAACAGCGGGTTATACGCCTTGCCGGGGTTCGCCGCGACCGCCTGCGCCGCCGCGTGGGCGAACTTGTTTGACGCGCCGACAACGAATGTATCGAATGTGTTTTCGAAATAGTTCGAAGCGCGCGTGCTGCCGTCTATCTCCGATGAGCCCGCCGCAGAGCCCGAGGAGTCAGACTGCGAATATCCCTCGCCCGGCGCTATGAACTCGACATCGACATCGAGACCGAGCGCGTTTAAAAATGCGCTGTGAAGCGTGCCGCCGAACTTCTGCGCGAGGATGCGGCGCTTGAACTCCGCCGTTGTCATGAGCACGGCGCGGCTGCCGTCAAAGCTTATCGGTTCAAGCTCGCTGAACCAGACGTTGTAGATAGATTCTGAGTTTGTCTGCCTGAGATAGTCGGAGACTACCTGCCACAGCTCGTTGAATGAATCCATTAGTGAACTTCCCCCATCATAATACTTTATAATAGGATAGAGTATATCATAAAACCCCCTTTTTTTCAACAAGCAGTTTGCACAAGGACGCAAAAAAATGATTGACATTGATGTGAAGTATGATATATAATAGTAGCTTGCAGGGGTAGGCGAAAGCGTTATACCCATATCTGCACATAAGATCACGGCGGTACGAGTGCCACCAAAGCGCCCGCCGGTGACTAATATCCTGTGAAACGGAGGTTACCGCAAATGAAAAGAACTTACCAGCCCAAGAAGCTGCACCGTAAGAAGGAGCACGGCTTCCGCAAGAGAATGTCCGACAGAAACGGACGCAAGGTTCTTTCCCGCCGCAGAGCGAAGGGAAGAAAGCAGCTCACCTATTGATCGGCCTTTTTAACGGTCTTTTAACAGGTCGAGCGGATTATTGCCACGGATGGATTGATTGCTTTGGCAGAATATCAGACGCTCAAGCTTAACAGCGATTTTCGCAGGACTTACGGGCGCGGCAAATCAGCCGCTGACCCGGTGCTTGTCACATATGCGCTCAGGAACCGTTACGGTGTCATGCGCATCGGGATAACCACCGGCAAAAAGCTCGGAAATGCGGTGGAGCGCAACCGGTGCCGCCGGATAATTCGCGCGGCTTTCCGGCAGCTCGAAGGCGAGTGCTGCGGGGGATGGGACATTGTATTTGTCGCCCGTCATAAGACGGTCTCCCGCAAGAGCACCGACATCGAGCGGTCAATGCGCAAACAGCTGGGAGCCTTGGGTGTTATCGGTATATCTGCAGGAGTGAAAGTTGTGAAGTGAAAATGAAGGACATACTGATAAAACTTATTCAGTTTTACAGAAAGCATATCTCACCGCAGCTGCCCGATATGTGCAGGTACTATCCGACCTGCTCTCAGTATGCGATAGAGGCTCTCGAAATACACGGAGCGTTCAAAGGCTCTCTGCTGACTGTTGCCAGACTTCTTCGCTGCAATATCCTATTCCCCGGCGGTTATGATCCCGTCCCTCCCAAGAGGGACAAAAAATCCAACCGGAGGACTCACAATAATGGACGCCATTTATGAAATACTGGGTATCCCGTTCGGATATGTTCTCAGGTTCATATTCGAAGCCGTTGACAATTACGGTCTTGCACTCATCCTCTTCACCCTCTTCGCAAGACTTCTTATGATTCCCACTTCTATCTATCAGACTAAGGGTACCGTCAAGACGCAGCGCCTTCAGCCCAAGATCCGCAGAATAAACGCCAAATACAAGGGCGATCAGAAAAAGATTCAGGAAGAGACCCAGGCTCTCTACCAGCGCGAAGGACACAACCCCATGAACATGGGCTGCCTGCCGCTCGCTATCCAGTTCATCATCATCTTCGGTCTTATCGGCGTTATCTATCACCCCCTCAAGTGGGCGCTCGCGATCGATGAGACAACAATCAATTCGCTGACAGAAATAGCAAAAACGCTCCCCGGTTACAACGCAAAGACAGACCTGCGCACCATCGAGCTTTTTGTTATCAACCATATCGACACCATAAGACCCCTCGCCCTCTCAAAGGGTATCAGTGCGGGAGTTATCGACAGCATCGCGAACTTCAACTTCACCTTCCTCGGCATACCGCTGGGCAAGGTCCCGTCGATAAAAGAGCCCGGAATCCTCTGGGTCGTCCCCATTCTCTCGGGTCTTACTTCTCTCGCAACGAGCCTCTTCTCGATGCTTCAGCAGCGCAAGAACAACCCCGAAATGGCGAAGAACCCGACCATGGGCTGCATGACTTTCGGTATGCCCCTGTTCTCGCTCTATTTCACCTTCCAGTTCCCCGCCGGTATCGGTATCTACTGGATCGCGTCGAACGTTTTCGCGCTTATTCAGACAGTTATCCTTTCGTTCACCCACAGCCCGAAGAAAATGATCGCAAAGGCTATGGTCGATGAGACTGTTGAGCGCCGTTCAAGAGAAGAGAATCTCAAACGCGCACTTGCGCAGAAAAAAGAAGAAAAATAAATTTTCCAGGTGGTGGAAACAGAGATGTTAAAAGAAGCTATCGGAACCGGCGCAACGGTCGATCTTGCAAAAGCTGACGCTATCGCGCAGCTCGGCATATCCGCCGATTCGGATTTTGAAATCGAAGTTCTCGAGATGCCGACAAAGAAGATGTTCGGTCTGCTCGGAACAACTCCCGCAAAGGTCAAGGTGAGCTACGATGCTCCGTCCGAGGCCGGCGCGAAGGAATATCTTGAAAAAATTCTTGCAAGCCTCGGCATCGAGGGCGCAGAGATAAAGATCGAAGAGACTGACGAAGAAGTCAGCATCGCGGTCGAATATGACGGCGACTACGGCGCGGCTATCGGCCGCAGGGGAGAGACACTCGACGCTATCCAGTATCTCGTCCGCCTTGTCGTCAACAGGGGCGCGGACAAGTCGAGAAGAGTCTCGCTCAACATCGGCAATTACCGCGAGAAGCGCGAGGCAACCCTGCGCGCACTCGCTCAGAAGAGCGCAGCAAAGGTCAGAAAGTACGGCAGAAATGTTGTGCTTGATCCCATGAACCCCTATGAGAGACGCATTATTCACACGGCTCTCCAGGATGTTGAGGGCGTGACCTCCCACTCCGTCGGATCCGAGAATGACCGCAAGGTCGTTATCACCCTCGAAGAGGGTGTGAAGCCCCTCAATGGCGGCTCCAGACCGCCCCGCGGAAACGGACGCGGCGGATATCAGAACCGCGACAGAGGCGGCAGAGGCATAAACGACCGCCCGCGCAGCGACCGTCCCGCAGCTCCCTCCCGTCCGCCCAGATCCGATGCGGCTTCCGCTTCGAGATACGGCAGGAT
>JBNMIN010000065.1:0-12192 GCA_050873305.1 Oscillospiraceae bacterium | reverse complement strand
GCGCTGCGGCGCGTGTTCGACAACATTATCGGCAACGCGGTCAAATATTCCGACGGCGATCTGACAGTTTTGATGGACGGCGGAAAGATAGTTTTTTCAAACGCAGCGTCCTCTCTCGGACGGATGCAGGCGGAGCGGCTGTTCGACAGGTTCTACACCGTCGAATCCGCGAGAAGCTCCACGGGGCTCGGGCTTTCGATAGCAAAGCTCCTGACGGAAAAGATGGGCGGGAATATCCGCGCCGAATACAGGGACAAGACGCTGAGTATAATACTGGAGTTTGATTGAAAAAGACCCGCCCGGATAACCGGACGGGTCGATTTTTGTTTTATTATACAAGAAGCATACGGTCGTTATCGAGCTCTTTGCCCGCATTCTCTTTGAACTTGTCGAGCAGATCCTGAACGGTGAGCTTTGACCTCTCCTCCCCCTCGGCGTCGAAAATTATGTTTCCGCCGTGCATCATTATCGTGCGGTTTCCGAGTTCGAGAGCCGACTGCATATTGTGCGTTATCATAAGGCAGGTGAGATTATTCTCGCTGACGATGCTCTTTGTCAGCGCAAGAACTTTTTCCGCCGTTGCGGGATCGAGCGCCGCGGTGTGCTCATCGAGGAGCAGGAGCTTCGGCGGATTAAAAGTTGCCATCATGAGAGTCAGAGCCTGTCTCTGGCCGCCGGAGAGCAGACCGACCGGCTGACTCATTCTGTCCTCAAGCCCCATCTCAAGCAGGGCGAGCTTATCTCTGAAAAGCTTCTTGTCGCTCTTCGAGACGCGGCTCAGCCAGCCGCCATGACCTGCGGCGAGGGCTAAATTTTCTTCTATCGTCATGCCGGGTGCGGTGCCGCGCATCGGATCCTGAAAAAGTCTGCCGATGCTCTTGGCGCGCTTGTGCTCGGGCATGAGAGTGATGTCTTTTCCGTCGAGCGAGATGCTGCCGGAATCGGTTATAAAGCTGCCGGCGATGGCGTTGAAAAGCGTTGACTTGCCCGCGCCGTTCGCGCCGATGACCGTTATAAAATCGCCCTCGGCGACGCTCAGCGAAAGATCGTCTATCGCCTTTTTGGCGTTCACCGTGCCGGGATTGAAAGTTTTCGAGATGTGTGATATTTCAAGCATCTGCTTTCCTCCTTCCCGAACGGGTCTGAATTCTGCGCTTTAAAAGCGGGAGCTGCTTTTTGAAATAGGGTGTTGCTATCGCCGCGATAACTATCACGGACGAGACGAATTTGAGCATGAACGCCGGCATATCGAAGCGCAGGGCGATTGTATAAATGAGTCTGAATATGAACGCACCAAGCACCATGCCGAATATTCTCAGCGGCATCTTCTTTCTGCCGAGGAACACGCCGCCGATAAGCAGGGACGCGAGGGCAATGGTCACCATTCCGGTTCCGATATCGATGTTGACCGACCTCTGCGACTGGGCGAGCAGGCAGCCCGACAGCGCGGTGAACGAGTTTGCGACGCAGAGTCCGATTATTGTAGTAAACGCCGGATTGACGGACGAGGAACGAACCATATCGGGGTTGTCGCCCGTCGCTCTTATCGCGAGTCCGAGGCGGGTTTTCAGGAAAAGTCCGAGTATAACAGCGACCGCCGCGACGGCGATTATCGCCACGAAGAGCTTTGACTGCCTCGCCACGGGAGTACCCTTGAGGAGCGCCGCCATTTTGGTGAACACAGTGTCCGTTTTATTCATATTGAGTATCGACGAGCCGCTCATGACCGCGATATTTATTGAATAGAGCCCCGTATTTACGATTATTCCGGCGAGCAGGCTGTTGATGCCCATTTTCGTCTGGAGTATCGCCGTTATGAAGCCCGAGGCTATTCCCGCCGCCATCGCTGCGGCTATCGACAGATACGGATGACCCGCTATCGCGACCACCGCGCCGACCGTTGCGCCGAGCGTAAAGCAGCCGTCGGTCGAAAGATCGCAGACATTGAGCATCGAATAGCTCAGGAACAGCGCGAGCACGGTGAGCGAGGTTATGAGTCCCAGCTCGAGCGCCGACTGACCGAGTGAAAATATCGAATCCAAAGACATTGTGTTTCCTCTTTCCTGCTTTATTGAGCCGCCCGGGAAGCGATGCTCCCCGGGAGACCGATTGAATCTTATTTTACATCGTCAAAGCTCTCGGCGGTGGTGATGCTCTTGACCTCGGTGCACTTGGGAGCGAAGAGCTTCGAGACTTCGTCGAAGTTATAGCCGAGCTTTGCGCAGATTTCGGTGTTTATTGTCGCGGTGCCGTTATCGAACATGAGAACGGGGGTGGTTGCGGGGTCTTTGCCGTTTATCATGATATCGATTATCATATTCGCGGTCTCAACGCCGAGCTTTGCATAGTCAACGCCGTAGCCGAGGAAAGCTCCGTTGAGGGCGAAGGAATCAGCGCCTGTGTAGTGCGGGATCTTTGCGTCTGCGAAAATCTCATATATGGAGAGCTCGGACTTCATTATGGTGTTGTCGGTGGGAGTGAACACTGCCTGAACGCCGTCGGAAACGAGTGCTTTTGCGGCGAGGGTTACTTCGTCAACGGTGGTGCCGGTGCGCTCGATAACTTCAACGCCCTTGGACTGGAGATAAGCCTTTGCGTCCTTTATAGCCTGGGTCGAGGAATCCTGACCGACATCGTAGAGCAGACCGACCTTCTTCATATCGGGGTTCTTGAGGAGCATGAGATCCATTATAGCATTGGTGTTGAGATAGTCGGAGGTTCCGGTTATCTGACCGCCGGGTGCGTCAAGAGAATCAACGAGCTTCGCGCCGACAGGATCGCTGACTGCGGAGAACACGACCGGGATATCGCTGTTCTCGGTCTCGACTGCCGCCTGCATGGCTATTGCGACCGGGGTCGCGACGCCGACCATAAGATCGACCTTGTCAACGATGAAGTTCGAGATTATCTGGTTCATAACAACGGAGTCGCCGTTGCAGTTGTCGTATTTTACTTCGATCTCGACGCCCTTTTCGGCGGCGACGGAAGCGAGCTGCTTTTTGATGTTATCGACTATCTGATTGAGCGAGGCGTCATCGACATAGTTGCAGATGCCGACGGTGTATTTCTTTTTAGCGTCTCCGCCGGTCTTTCCGCAGGCGGCGAAGCAGGTAACTGTGAGCATAAGGGCGAGTACAAGTGCGATTATCTTTTTCATTGGTATTTCTTCCTTTCGGTAATTGATAAAAATTTTTGAGCTAAACTTAAAAATCGAAAAAATCACAGGCGCGGCATGCGCCAAAGTTTACTCAACAAAAACATAACAATCTCCTCCGAAATAAAAAAACTCCTGTCCCTGCAATAATGCTGGGACAGGAGATATTATCATCCTGCGGTGCCACCCGGCTTGACGCTTTTGCGTCCGCTTAGCGCGTACTGACATACGCTGACTTTTCTTCACAGAGAGTCCTGCTCCGGCGCACATACTTAAAGGATATCCTTTGTTCCGATTGCCCTTAGAAGTCCATTCAGGTTTCTTTCATTCTGCCGCAATCCCACCGCCTGCGGCTCTCTTCGAGATGAGGGAGAAATCTTACTTACCCTTCTTCAACGGTTTACTGAATTGTAGCACTCTGCGCTTTTGTTGTCAACACATTTTTACACTTTTGTTTCAAGAACCAGTTTTCTTGTAGGTTATGGGCGCGAAATCCGACAAAATTCACAAAGTCCGCCGCCCTCTTGCTAAATGGTATGCCGCGAAGACCGACCGTGTGACCAAAAAGGCGAATAGACAATATATTAAATATGGGATGTCTTTGCGCGCCCGCAAAACGGACGCCCTGCAAATTTTACCCAACGGAGGCCTTTTATGAACAACGAAGATATAGTCTCGCTCATGGAGCGATACAAAAGAGAACTGCTCGAATTTGAAAAGCGCAACACGGCACCGGTATCCGCGCAGGAAAAGGCGGAATCAGAGCCCGTATCGGCGCAGCAGGAAAGCCATGCCGAACAGGTTTCGGCGCAGACGCAGGAGGACGCAGAGCCCGTAAACGCGCCGGCGGCAGAGCCCGCTGAGGCGGTTTCGGCAAAGGCGGAGGAAAACGAAGCGGTAAGCGCCGCGGCGACAGTTACAGTTCAGCGGCAGACCGACGCTCAAAGGGAGAGCCAGATGCAGTTTGACGACGGCGCGGACACGGACAAATCCCAGTTCACACCCGAGCGCACGCAGGCGGCGGGGCGCGGAGACATCCCCCAGCCGCGCACGATATTCGTCGACCCGCAGACGCTCAAAAACAAAAATCTCGCCTCGACGAACACCCAGTCCGCGATGCAGCGATTCGACGAATTCAAGGGCGAGCGCAACAAGCGCGGCATCTTGCGCGTTGAAACCTACGGCTCAAACGGACTCTATCCTGTCGGCAACAGCCGAGTGGTAGTATACAAAGAGATAGGCGGCGAAAAATATTATATATATGATTCGCACACCGATTCGAGCGGCATACTCGACAATCTCCAGCTGCCCGCTCCCGACAAGTCCCTGTCGGAGACAGAGCAGGGCTCGGGCGGGCTCGCGCCGTATGCGACATACGATATATTTGTCAGCCACCCGGGATTCATCAGCACATATCTCGAAAACGTTCCGATCTTCGACTCCACCGTTTCAATACAGTCGGTCGAAATGCTGCCGACGGTCAGCGGCGAGCAGAATCCGAATGTGATAAATGAATCTGTCTGAGGAGTGATATTATGGCAGCAGATACTCCCGTTATCCCCCAGACAATAACAGTCCACCTCGGCAGACCGAATGCGGCGGCGAGGAATGTCACCGTGCCGTTTACGGATTATCTCAAAAATGTCGCATCGAGCGAGATATATCCGACATGGCCGGACAACGCGATACGCGCCAACATATATGCGCAGGCGTCGTTCGCGCTCAACCGCATATATACAGAACACTACCGCAGCCGCGGCTATGACTTCGACATCACGAACTCGACCGCATACGATCAGGCATATGTTGAGGGGCGCAGCGTGTTTTCAAATGTCGCGAAGATAGTCGACGAGCTTTTCAACAACTATGTCACGAAGGGCGACCAGGTTCAGCCCTATTTCACGCAGTACTGCTCCGGGCGTGAGGTCACCTGCGACGGGCTCTCGCAGTGGGGCACGGTCACGCTCGCGAATCAGGGCTATACACCCTACCGCATACTTCAATATTACTACGGAAACGATGTCAATATAAAGACGGCGCCCGTCAAGAATATCCGCGAATCATATCCCGGCAGGGCTCTGCGCCTCGGCGACATATCGGAGGATGTCAGGATAATCCAGCGCCAGCTCAACCGCATCGCGCGAAACTATCCCGCCATTCCGCGCATCCCCTCCCCCAACGGAATATTTGACACGGCAACGCGCGAATCGGTCAGAAAGTTCCAGAGCATATTCAACCTCACCGTCGACGGCATAGTCGGCAAGGCGACATGGTATAAGATAAAACAGCTCTATGCAGGAATACTGAGACTCGGCGAGCTCTACAGCGAGGGCGTGAAGCTGACCGATGTCGAGCGGCAGTTCAAGACCGTTATCAGGCGCGGCGACAGAGGGCAGGATGTGAGCACGATTCAGTATTTCCTGAACTTTATCGGCAGCTTCACGAGCAACATTCAGCCCCCGGCGGTCGACGGCATTTTCGGTCAGGGCACATACAACAGCGTTGTGCAGTTCCAGCAGCAGTACGGTCTTGCGGCGGACGGCATAGTCGGGCGCGACACATGGAACAAACTGCAGGCTGTATATAATGATATCCTGCGGACTTTCCCCGGCGAATTTTCGATATATGATCAATATGCGCGTTTTGCATATCCCGGCTACAATCTGCTCCGCGGCAGCACGGGCAGCGCGGTAAGAAATCTTCAGGAATATCTCCAGGTTCTCGCGCGCGGTGTCGAGAGCGTGCCGTATGTTGCGGCGGACGGCATTTTCGGCGCGCAGACGGAGACGGCGGTCAAGGCGGCTCAGCGATATTTCGGGCTGACCCCGAACGGCGTTGTCGGTCCGCTGCTCTGGTACGCGATAGCGGAATACTATTATTACAACGTATAATCCCGACAAAAACGGAGATGATATACGGCGTGAAACAATTGCCGTATATCATCTTTTCTTTTTAAGGGCGGGATATTCATATGGAAAAGCAGACTTTTTCGGGGAACTACGAAGCCGACATTGCTTCGCTCAATCTGCGGCTGCGCGTGAGCGAGAGCTTTGACCTCGTCAGCCGTCAAATAATGATCGGCAGCCACCGTGCCATGCTGTGGTTCATCGACGGATTTATAAAAGACGGGCTGATGGAAAAAATCATGAGCTTCATGATGAACGCGGACGAGAAGAAGCTCAAAAATGTCGGCACAACGCGCGAATTCGCCGACGCGTTCGTGCCGTATGTCGAGACCGAAGTCGTAAACGACTTTGACAGGTTCGAGACTTTTCTCTTCTCGGGCGCGTTGGGCATGATAGTTGACGGGTTCAAAGAAGCTATAATTATAGACGTGCGGACTTATCCCGCACGAAGCGTGGACGAGCCGGAGAACGACAAGGTGCTTCGAGGCTCGCACGACGGCTTTGTAGAGACGCTGATATTCAACACCGCGCTCATCCGCCGCAGAGTCAGGGACACGAAACTGACAATGTATTTGACGCAGATAGGCAAGCGGTCAAAGACAGATGTCGTGCTCTGCTATCTCGACGGCACGGCAGACCCGAAAGAGGTCGAAAAGATAAAGAAAAAACTTAATTCTATAGACATAAACGCGCTGACAATGGGGCACGAGAGCCTCGCCGAGTGTCTTGTTCCGAAGCAGAGATTCAACCCGTTCCCCAAAGTTCGCTACACCGAACGCCCGGACAGCGCGGCGGCGAGCATATACGAGGGCAGTCTGCTGATAATCACGGACACCTCGCCCTCTGTTATGATTATCCCGACGGGCGTGTTCGACTTTTTGCAGGACACGAACGATTTCTATTTCCCGAGTCTTATCGGCAGCTATCTGAGAATCGTCAGGATGATAGTTTTCCTGCTCGCGCTGCTGCTGACTCCCGTGTGGTTCCTGCTGATTCAAAACCCCGCATATATCCCGCCGTGGCTCGATTTCATAAAAATCGAGAACCCGACGAGCGTGCCGGTCATAGTGCAGCTTCTGATAATTGAAATAGTCATAGACGCGCTGAAACTGGCGTCGCTCAACACCCCGAACGCGCTGAGCAATTCGTTCAGCGTCATCGGCGCGCTCGTGCTCGGTGAATTTGCCATTGCCGCGAAGTGGTTCACGGCGGAGGTCGTTCTCTATATGGCGTTCGTCGCGATAACGAACTTCGCCCAGCCGAGCTATGAGCTCGGGTATGCGTTCAAACTCTGCCGCATGATGATACTGATACTGACGGCAATATTCAACCTCTGGGGCTTCATCGCGGGGCTTGTGATAACCGCCCTGTTGATCTCGTTCAATAAAACCGTCAGCGGGCGCTGCTATCTCTATCCCCTCATTCCCTTTAACGGCAGGGCGCTGACCTCGCTTCTGCTGCGAAAGCCGATAACCAAGAGCAAAAACTGACAAAAATCGTTCCTCCAAAAATAATATCCGCGCATATTGCAATGGGCTCGCTCTTTTGATATAATTATATCGAATCGAGGCATTTTCGCTTCGGTCAATATATCAAAGGAGGAGCCTGTTTTGCCGGAATACACAATGCTCATATTATGGATAGCGCTGCTCATAGCGTTCATCGTTGTTGAAGCCGCGACCGTCCAGCTTGTCACGATCTGGTTCGCCGTTGGTGCGGCGGCGGCTCTGATATCGGAGCTTTGCTCGGCGCCCGTCTGGCTTCAGTGGGTGATTTTCGCGGCAGTGTCGCTCGTCGCGCTTGCGGTGACCCGTCCGCTCGTCAAGAAATTTTCAAAAAAGCGCGTTCAGCCGACCAACGCTGACAGATACATAGGTCTCGAGGGAATAGTCGAGGAGACTGTTGACAACACCGAGGGCACCGGTATAGTGAAGGTCGAGGGCTCGACCTGGACGGCGAGATCGTCCGACGGCAGCCGCATTGAAAAAGGTTCAAATATCACCGTTGACAGAATCGACGGCGTTAAACTTATGGTTTCAAAACACTAAAGGAGGATTATTATGGGACCTGTAGCAATCGGAGTAATCATCGGCATAATCGTGCTCGTGCTCGTTATTGTCGTGCTCAACATCAAGATAGTGCCGCAGTCCAAGGCCTATGTCATCGAGCGCCTCGGCGCATATTCGACAACATGGCAGACCGGCATCCACTTCAAGATACCTTTCGTTGAGAAAGTATCGAAGACCGTCTCCCTCAAGGAGCAGGTCGTGGATTTTCCGCCACAGCCCGTTATCACAAAGGATAACGTCACGATGCAGATAGACACGGTCGTTTTCTTCCAGATAACCGACCCGAAGCTCTATGCATACGGCGTGGAGCGCCCGATATCCGCTATCGAGAATCTCTCGGCAACAACGCTGAGAAACATCATCGGCGAAATGGAGCTTGACCACACGCTGACTTCGCGCGATGTCATCAACGCAAAAATCAGAGTTATCCTCGACGAAGCCACCGACGCATGGGGCATAAAAGTTAACCGCGTTGAGCTCAAGAACATTCTTCCCCCGCCCGAGATTCAGGACGCGATGGAGAAGCAGATGAAGGCAGAGCGTCAGCGCCGTGAAGCAATTCTGCGCGCAGAGGGCGAAAAGGCGAGCAAGATCCTCGTTGCCGAGGGTCAGAAGGAGAGCCAGATCCTCGCCGCAGAGGGCGACAAGCAGGCCGCCATTCTTCACGCAGAGGCCGTCAAGGAAGCGAAGATTCGCGAGGCAGAGGGTGAGGCGCAGGCTATCGTCGCCGTTCAGGAGGCTCAGGCGAAGGCTATCGCTCTGATAAACGAGGCCGCCCCGAAGGACGGTTATCTGACGATAAAGAGCCTTGAAGCGTTCGCAAAGGCTGCGGACGGCAAGGCGACGAAGCTCATCATCCCGAGCGAGCTTCAGTCCCTCGCGGGACTCGCGGCGAGCGCAAAGGAGATTTTCTCCGCCGACGCCGCAGCGGACGCAGAGCAGAAATAAATTCAAAAAGACAAAGCGCAGAGAGTCGAAAAAACGGCTCTCTGTTTTTTGTTTTGGCAAAAATAAAAAGAGCCGCCGAAGCAGGCAGCTCAAAAAATTTTTCTTGTCTTTTCGTGTTTATATTACCACAAAAACGCCGATTTGTCAAGTCTTGTAATCCCCTGCCCCGTGTGGTATTAAGTATACGGAGGTGTTTTGAAATGAACAACATGACTGCACTGGTGAGCTGTTTTGCTCGGTATTACCACACGAAAACGGATGAAGCAAAAGTCTTCGACGACCCGCTCGCGGGAGAGATTCTGAGCGAAAGCGAAAAGAACGCGATAGCAGAAAACATGAAAAATGGCATTGCGTTTTTTGACCCGAATTACAGTGGCGGCGACCCGCTCGGGCGCGTTATGAACGGCTTTATCGCGCCGAGTGTAATCGCGCGCTCCGCATTTTGCAAGCGGCATATGGAAAACGAAACAAGGCTCGGCGCGCGGCAATATGTCATCGCCGCCGCAGGCTACGACACATCAGGATATAAAATCGACAGAGACATCAAAGTATTCGAGCTTGACCGCCCCGAGATGATCGAGGACAAGATAAGGCGCGTCGACGAAGCTGGAATAGACCGCGAAAATATCAGCTATGTCGGCTGCGACCTCGGCAAGGATTTTATCCCCGCTCTGCTAAATGCGGGATACGACCCGAAGGAGAGGCCATTTTTCAGCCTGCTCGGCATAAGCTTTTATCTGACCCGGGATGAGTTCGCGTGCTGTATTAAAACTCTGTTTGAAAACTCGGCGAGCGAGAGCGCGCTCGTGTTCGATTTCCCGAACGACCGTGACTGCACCCGCGAGCAGAAGAACAGGCTGCTTGCCGGCGGCGCGGGCGAAGAGATGAAAGCGCGATACTCACATGCGGACATCGAGCGCATCGCGGGAGAAGCGGGCGCGCTCGTCTATGAGCTTGCGGACAGCGGCGATATTGACCGCGATTTTTTCAAAGCGCACAACGAATCGAAAAATGCAGAGCCGATACTCGCCCCAGAGGGAGTCAGCTATTGCCTGATGGTCAAAAAGGGCGGGCAGTATTGATAAAAAAATATTGATAAAGCGCGTTTTTTTGTTGCGTAATAAGCCGGAATGTGATAATATATTGTCGATGAAATATTCAATTCTTTGTTGGAGGCAATTATATGGATCAAAGATTACAGCCCTTATTCACTCCGTGGAAGATCGGCAACTGCGAGATCAAGAACCGCATCGTGCTCACGAGCATGGGCGGCACCGACCTCTTCGGATGGATGGAGAAGAACCACTTCGATAAAGACGGCGCACGCTTTATCATGGAAGTCGCGAAGAACAACGCGGGTCTTGTTCTCCCCGGATGTCAGCCGGTCTACAACCCCATGTTCGGTCAGTGGCTCCACAAGAACAAGAAAATGTACGCCGACCTCAAAAAGTGGACTCCCGAGCTCCACAAGACCGGCGCAAAGCTCTTCGTTCAGCTGACCGCAGGCTTCGGTCGCTCCTTCACCATCAGTGAGATGATGGAAAAGCTCTACACCAACCCCGCGCTGAGAGTTCTCAGCAAGCCCTTCATGGATCTCGACAAGATCACGGCTTCCGCGAGCCCCTCGCCCAACCGCTGGTCCGATAAAGTTCCCTCGAGAGAGATGACCAAGGCTGAAATCAAAGAGTTCGTCAATGCGTTCGCAGAAAGCGCAAAGATGCTCAAGGACGCAGGCGTTGACGGCGTTGAGGTTCACGCAGTCCACGAGGGCTATCTGCTCGACCAGTTCACCCTTAAATATGTCAACAAGCGCACCGACGAATACGGCGGCTCATTCGAGAACCGCTATCGTTTCGCAGTCGAGATAGTTCAGGCTATCAAGAAAGCCTGCGGCGACGACTTCCCGGTCTCCCTGCGCTACAGCATAATTTCCAAGACCAAGGGCTTCCGTCAGGGCGCTCTCCCGGGCGAGGCTTATACCGAGGCCGGACGCGACATGGCAGAGTCCGAGAAGGCTGTCAAGTATCTTCAGGATGCCGGTTACGACTGCCTCAACTGCGACAACGGCACATACGACGCATGGTACTGGGCTCACCCGCCCATCTACATGCCCGAGAACTGCAACCTCGAGGATGTTGAATACATCAAGCAGTTCTGCGACATTCCCGTTATCTGCGCCGGCCGCCTCGATCCGAGAGTTGCCGCGGACGCGATAAAGGAAGGCAAGCTTGACGGCGCAGGATTCGCACGCCAGTTCCTAGCCGACCAGGAGTGGGTCACGAAGATGATGAATGACGAGGAGGATGACATCCGTCCCTGCATTCTCTGCCACAACGGCTGCTTCAACATGTGCCACTACAAGGGCGTGCCCAACGACCAGGAGCTTTCCGACAGCCTGCATCTTTCCCGCTGCGCTATCAACGCCGAGACGATGCAGTGGAACAAGCACTACATAAAGAAGACCAACTCGCCCAAGACCGTCCACATCGTCGGCGGCGGTATCGGCGGCATGGAGGCTGCCCGCGTGCTCAAGCTCCGCGGACACAATCCGATAATCCACGAGAAGAGCGACGTGCTCGGCGGAACATTCATTCCCGCGAGCGCAGAGTCCTACAAGGGCAAGCTCCGCGACCTGCTTGACTGGTACAGACGTCAGATGACGAAGCTCGGCATCGAAGTCAGACTCAACGACGAGATAAAGGACATCGCGGCGTTCGGCAGCGATCCCGTTATTATTGCGACCGGCTCGACCCCGAGACTCCTCAGAAGAGTTCCCGGCTACGAGAAGATGATCGAGGGCTGCGACTACCTCAACGGCGCAGAAGTCGGCAACACCGTTGCTGTCATCGGCGGCGGACTGACCGGATGCGAAATAGCCTACGAGCTCGCTCTCCAGGGCAAGAATCCGATCATCGTCGAGATGAAGGACGACCTTATCAGCCAGACCGGCGTCTGCCTTGCAAACTCTTCTTACCTCAGAGAGTGGTTCGCCCTGCACAAGACTCCCGTCTATCTTGAGACGACCCTCAAGGAAGTCAAGGACGGCTCCATCGTCTGCACCGGCAAGGACGGCAAGGACATCAACATCGACTGCGACTCCGTCATCAGCTGCGCG
>JBNMIN010000064.1:0-12677 GCA_050873305.1 Oscillospiraceae bacterium | reverse complement strand
TTTATAATTCCGGATATCAACGCTCTAAAACCGAGAACGCGCAGGAAGATCGAGCCGTTTCTCTATTGATTTTTGCATGAATTTTGAAGAAAGGAGCGGCTGTGCGCCGTATGGTTTAAAATATGACCGAGGTAAAATATGACCTTGATTTGAATTCAAAGCCGTGCCGCGGTGTTCTGCGGTATGAGAACGGCGCAGTCTATGCGCTCGAAGACGGCAAAGTGGTGTTTTCGCATTCGCTTGAAAATGTCGGCGAGCTTGTGCAGTATACCGATGTCGGCTGCGGTAGCCTCGAGATATCTCCGTTTGCGGATGAGATCGGCTCTGATTATGACAGTGCCGAGAATATCACCGTCTGCCGCTTCTCCATGAGTGCCGCAGAGGATATAGGCGAATTCTGCAAGGCAGTCAATCACTATATAAAAACAGGCGAAGAAGCGCAGCTCAGTGCCGACAATGCCGACCGATGCCCGGTCTGCGGAAGACGCTATCCAAAGGGTACCGATGTCTGTATGTTCTGCGTTGATAAGAGCTATATATGGCGCAGAACGTTTAAAATGCTTCGGCAGTTTATGCCGACTCTTATTGTGTCGAGCGTGCTTGTCACTCTCGCAAATCTTATGTCTGCGGCGCAGCCTGTGCTCCAGGGCAAGCTTGTCGACAGCTTCTCGTCGGCGTTTTCATCTGACGGACTCTCCGCAAAGCAGAATGTTATTATTATCGGCGTCGCCATGGCGCTGACTTATCTGCTCGAAAACATATTCCAGATATTTTCGGGACGCACCGCGAACAGCGTCGGACTCGGATTCTCAAAATATCTGCGTTCCGTTGTCTATGACAAAGTCCAGCGCATGTCCGTCTCGTCCATGTCGCGCAAAACTGCGGGCGATCTTATAAAACGCGTCACCCGCGATACAAACACGGTGCAGAACTTCTTTGTTGATAAAGGTCGCTATGCACTCGAACAGATTATACTCTTTATCGTCGTCGGCATATTTATGCTGCGCATGAGCCCGCTGCTGACTCTTCTCGCAGTCCTGCCCGCGCCGCTTTGCATTATCGCACTCAACGGCTTCAAGCGCTATATCCATTTGCGCTACGATAAGCAGTGGCGGTATGACAGCCGCGCAAACTCGATTCTTCACGATATAATCAAGGGCATCCGTGTTGTCAAAACCTTTGGCAGTGAAAAGCGCGAGGTTGCAAAGTTTTCTTCCGCGAGCAAGGCTCTTGCAGATATCTCCGTGAGCAACGAGCGAATGTGGGCGATTATCTTCCCGGTCATAGGCTTCTTTATGAATTCCGGCAACTTCCTCGTGCTCTATTTCGGCGGAAGAATGGTTATAAACGGTACTATGACCGCAGGCGAGCTATGGAGCTTTGTGCTTCTGCTCTCGTATATTTACAAGCCGCTCGACTGGCTTGCCAATATGCCGCGCTGGATAGCGGAGGTCACAACGAGCCTTATAAAAATTTATGAAGTTCTCGATGAAAAGCCGCAGGTTGGCGATTCGAGAAACGCCGGTAAATATCCGATAACGGGCGAAGTTGAGTTCGATTCAGTCGGCTTCGGCTATAAGAGTTATGAACCGGTGCTCAAGGATATAAATCTGAAGATAAAACCGGGTGAGATGATAGGTCTCGTCGGCCATTCGGGAGCGGGCAAGTCCACTATGATAAACCTTGTCATGCGCCTCTATGATGTCGACAGCGGAACGCTCAGGATAGACGGCAGGGATATTCGCGATTATGATCAGTATTATCTGCGCGAGAATATGGGCGTCGTGTTCCAGGAGACATATCTTTTCTCCGGTACTGTATATGACAATATCGCTTATGCAAAGCCGGACGCATCCCCGGAAGAGGTGTTCTCCGCCGCAAAGGCGGCAAATGCCCACGGCTTCATAATGGAGCTCAAAGACGGGTATAATACAGTCGTCGGCGAAAACGGCTATAATCTTTCGGGCGGCGAGCGCCAGCGCGTGGCGATAGCAAGAGCGATACTGCGCGACCCGAAGATACTCATTCTCGACGAGGCTACAAGTGCGCTCGACCCCGAGACCGAGAGCCATATTCAGGAGGCACTCGGCAGGCTGGTTCAGAATAGAACAACAATAGCCATTGCCCACAGGCTTTCGACTCTGCGCCATGCGGACAGGCTTGTTGTGCTCGAAAACGGCAGAATCGCCGAGGTCGGCACGCATACGGAGCTTCTCAAAAAGCGCGGCATTTATTATAATCTTGTCATGGCTCAGCGCCAGACTTCAAAGCTTACATCCGAGGCTCAGGCGGCGCTCGACAGGCAGTAACGCGGACTTAAACACGGGAGACAAAAGCGAATCTTGTCTCCCGTGTTCTTTTTTTGTTAAATTGCTGTGAATTTGTCTTTTTGTCTTTACAGCTTGCGTAAAATAAAGTAAAATAGTAGCGGAAAATTATGTTTTTTTGAATGGAGGCAGTAACATGGAGCTTACGTATAAACGTATACTTCTGAAAATAAGCGGCGAGGTGCTCGCCGGCGGAAAGGGTATGGGTATTGACTACGATACCGTTCTCAATATCTGCTCCGCGGTCAAGGAATGTGTCGATATGGGCGTTCAGGTCGGTCTTGTAGTCGGCGGCGGCAACTTCTGGCGCGGACGTTCGAGCGGCGATATGGACAGAACCAGAGCCGACCATATGGGTATGCTCGCCACCGTCATGAACTCCCTCGCTCTCGCCGATGCCCTCGAGCATCTCAAAGTGCCCGTCAGAGTCCAGACAGCTATCGCCATGCAGCAGATAGCTGAGCCCTATATCCGCAACAAGGCGGTTCGCCACCTTGAAAAGGGCAGAGTCGTTATCTTCGGCTGCGGCACCGGCAACCCGTTCTTCACCACCGATACTGCCGCCGCTCTGCGCGCGCTCGAGATAGATGCCGATATCATGTTCAAGGCAACGAATGTTGACGGCGTCTACGATAAGGATCCCCACAAGTTCGAGGATGCGAAGAAGTACGACACTCTCTCGTTCGATGAGATCCTCAGCCACGACCTCAAGGTCATGGACGGCACCGCGGCTTCTCTCTGCAGAGACAATTCTATCCCGATTCTCGTCTTCAATCTCGACGATCCTCAGAATATCGTTAAGGCGATAAAGGGCGAAAATGTCGGAACAGTTGTAAAATGATCGGCGAAAGACCGATGAAAATATGATCTTCTCTTCAAGAAAGGATTGAAATTATGGAAACAGTATTTCAAACAGCACGCGATAAAATGGGTAAGAGCATCAGCTCCCTCAAGGGCGAGTATGCTGCAATAAGAGCAAACAGAGCTACCGCGGCGGTTCTCGATAAGATAACCGTTGATTATTACGGCACTGCCACTCCAATAAATCAGCTTGCGGCTATCTCCGTAGTCGAGGCGAGAATTCTCTGCATCCAGCCTTGGGATGCTTCGACCCTTCACCCCATCGAGAAGGCTATCCAGACCTCCGATCTCGGCATTAACCCGCAGAATGATGGCAAGGTTATCAGACTGATCTTCCCGCCTCTGACCGAGGATAAGCGCCGCGAGATAGTCAAGGATGTCAAGAAGCTTGCCGAGGACTGCAAGGTCGCTATCCGCTCCATCCGCAGAGATTGCATGGATAAGCTCAAGAAGATGCAGAAGAACGGCGAGATAACCGAGGACGATCTCAAGTACGGCGAGAAAGAAATGCAGGATATAACCGACAAGTTCGTCAAAGAAGCGGACTCGGTAGCCGCAGAGAAAGAAAAGGAAATAATGGCGATCTGATTTATTTCGGATCCTTGAAGCAAAAAGGCTGGGCGCTTCGGGCGGTCATGCCTTTTTGCCTAAAATAGAAAGGGATTTTTGCTATGACAAAGTCACCTGAAAACGAACATCTTCCAAAGCATGTCGCCATAATCATGGACGGCAACGGCCGCTGGGCGAAGCAACGCGGACTTCCGCGCGGCGAGGGTCACAAGCAGGGAGCGAAGGTGTTCAAAAGAATATGCGAATACGCCGCAGACAGAGGCATACGCTATGTGACGTTCTACGCTTTTTCCACGGAAAACTGGCGCAGACCGCCCGAGGAAGTCAGCGGCATAATGGATCTTTTTCGTGAGTACCTGCGCGAGGCTGAGGAGCGCGAGCAGGAGAATGCACAGAAAGGTCTCAGAATAAGATATATAGGAGAGCGCGAAGGTCTTGCGGACGATATTCTTGAGCTTGTTGACGAGCTTGAGCGCGGTTCCGCGGACAAGGTCAGAACGACCGTAAACATCGCGATAAACTACGGCGGCAGAAATGAGATACTGTCCGCCTGCAAGCGTCTTGCCGAGCAGTGCGCAAGAGGGGAGCGCACACCCGAGAGCCTGACCGAGCAGGATATATCCGACAATCTCTATACGGCGGGTCAGCCCGACCCCGATCTTATAATCCGCCCGAGCGGAGAATTCAGACTTTCCAATTTCCTCATCTGGCAGGCGGCATATTCGGAGTTTATCTATTCCGATATCCTCTGGCCTGATTATACCGAGCAGGATTTTGATGCCGCTCTTGAGGAATACGCACACCGCAGCAGACGCTTCGGAGGGGTCTGAAAATAATTTTTATAGTGAGATGAGAGAAAGATGAAACAGCGCGTTATTACCGGAGTTTTAGGCGCTCTTTTCGGACTTGCAGTCCTTGCCCTTATGTTTACTCCCGTTCTTGGCATAGTTATAGCAGCCGTATCGCTGCTCGCTTCCTACGAGATACAGCATGTTGCAAAAATCGAGAACAAGCTTCTCATGATAATCAACATAGTTCTCGCCGCGTTTATGCCCTTTGCCTATGAATATAAGCTCTTTTCGAAGCTGCCGTTCCCGACATATGTCCTTGCAATAGTCTATGTCATAGCTATGATGTTCATCATGCTCGGCAACTATAAGAAGACGAAGTTTGAAGATGTCGTTATGTCGATGTTCTGCGGCGTTATCGTGCCGTATGTCATGTCGACCATAACCCTGCTCAGAAATCTCTGCCTGAGCCGCCCGGATCTGTTCCAGAAGTCGCATGTGTTCTTCATTATCTTCACGGCTCTTCTGTCAGCGTGGCTCAATGACGCATTCGCGTATTTTGTCGGCAGAAAGTTCGGCAAGCATAAGCTCGCTCCGAATATCAGCCCCAAAAAGAGTGTTGAGGGTGCAATCGGCGGAATAGTTATAACTATGCTCTTCAACCTCGCTTTCTTCTTCATTTTTGATTATTTCTTCTTCAAGAACGACACAATAAAGTGGTGGATGATTCCTGCAACTTCAATGTTCCTCTCCGCTATCAGCATCGGCGGCGACCTTTCGGCGTCCGTTATCAAGAGAAACTTCGGCGAAAAGGATTTCGGAACCATCTTCCCTGGTCATGGCGGTATCATGGACAGATTCGACAGCTACAGCTTCGTTATGCCTATGCTCTACGCCATTATTTCGCTGATTCTCAGCGTGGGAGCGTGATCCTATGGAAAGCATGGTCATTCTCGGCTCTACCGGTTCGATAGGCACCCAGGCGCTCGATGTCGCAAGACTTCGGAATTTTACGGTCAAAGCACTGACCTCGAATTCAAATATCGACCTGCTCGAAAAGCAGATAAGGGAGTTTAAGCCCGAAATAGCGGCTGTCGCCGATGAGAACAGGGCAGCGGAGCTCAGAATAAAAGTAGCCGATACCGATACGAAAGTGCTCGGCGGCGAAGAGGGCATATGCGCCGCAGCTCAGCTCGATGCCGATAAGGTGCTCAACAGTATTGTCGGCATAGCCGGTCTCAAGCCGACTCTTGCCGCAATCGAGGCGGGTAATGATATCGCCCTCGCCAATAAGGAGACCCTTGTCGCCGGCGGTGAGCTTGTCACGACACGCGCCAAAGAAAAGGGTGTGGCGATCCTCCCGGTCGACAGCGAACATTCCGCAATATTCCAGTCGCTTCAAGGAAGCCCCGGAAAACAGAGCGTCAAACGCCTTATTCTGACTGCCTCCGGCGGACCGTTCTTCGGCAGAACACGCGATGACCTGAAAGATGTAACCGTCGAGCAGGCACTCAAGCATCCGAACTGGAGCATGGGCGCAAAAATTACCATCGATTCTGCTACAATGATGAACAAGGGACTTGAGCTTATCGAAGCAGCTTGGCTCTTTGATATGCCCGCCGATAAAATAGACATTCTTGTTCACCGCCAGAGCGTGGTTCACTCGCTCGTCGAATATGTTGACAATTCTGTTATAGCTCAGCTCGGTGTGCCTGATATGCGCGTGCCGATACAGTATGCGCTGACTTATCCCGAGCGTTACGAGAGTCCTGCAAAGCAGCTCCGCCTCGAGGATTGGAAAACGCTCACCTTCGAGCAGCCCGATTATGATACATTCTCCTGCATCAATCTTTGCAGGCAGGCGATAACAAAGGGCGGCATATATCCCGCATCGGCAAACGGCGCTAACGAAGCGGCGAATAAGCTGTTCAGGGACGGAAAGATAAAGTTCCTCGATATCGCCGACGCAGTGGCGGGAGTGCTCGATTCAACCGAATTTTCACCGTGTGACAGCCTCGAGAATATTCTTTTCGCCGATTCCCGCGCAAGGGAAAGGGTGCATGAGATGTTCGGCTGCTGATTCCACGGGCTGAAAGGATATTTTATATGTTTTTGAATACCGCGCTGTCGTTTTCGGCAGTTTGGAGCAAAGTCTGGCCGTTCCTTGTGGCTATACTTTTCTTCGGCATCGTCATAATGTTCCATGAACTCGGCCATTTCCTTTTTGCAAAGCTTTTCAAGGTCAAGGTCAACGAGTTCTCTATCGGCATGGGTCCCGCCATCTTCAAAAAGAAGAAGGGCGAGACTGACTATGCCGTGCGTATTCTGCCCATCGGCGGATATGTCAGCATGGAGGGCGAGGACGAGGACAGCGAGGATCAGCACGCGTTCAACAACAAGCCCCTGTGGCAGCGCATGATAATCGTTGCCGCCGGAGCCACCGTCAATCTTATCATGGGCGTCATTATCGTCGCCATTATGCTCTGCCAGTCCGATCTTATCGGCACCACTCAGATTCGCTCATTTTATGACAACGCAACAAGTGCCGCGAGCGGACTCGAAGCAGGGGATAAGATTGTCAAAATAAACGGCAAACGCGTCTATTCCCAGTATGATATAACATTTCTCATGATGCGCGACGATGACGGCATCATGGATTTCGTCGTCAAGAGAGACGGCAAAAATGTCGAACTCAAGGATGTCAGGTTTCAGACCAGCCCGATAGAGGGCCAGGAGAATCTTATAAGCATCCACTATGATTTCATTATTGTCGGCGTTAAACCGACATTTCTGAGCGTCACAAAGAACGCTTTTCTTGAAAGTATTTCAATAGGACGCATGGTTTGGATAAGCCTGTTCGATTTAATAACGGGCAGATACGGACTCAGTGAGGTTTCGGGGCCGATAGGTGTTATAAACTATGTCGCGGATGCGGCGTCGGCTTCGTCTACTTCAATGGATTGGACTCCGCTTCTAACCATTATGGCTCTGATAGCTATTAATATCGGTCTGTTCAATCTCCTGCCCATCCCGGCGCTTGACGGCGGCAGACTGTTCTTTATGTTTATCGAGCTTGTTATTCGCAGACCCATCCCGCAGAAATTCGAAAAGTGGGTTCATGCGGTCGGCATGATACTTCTGCTCGCATTTATGGCTGTGATTTCATTCAAAGATATTGTCAGTTTGATAAGAGGTTAGAGTTATGGCATTTGAACGCAGAAAAAGCAAAGAAGTCAGAATAGGCGATTTGACTATCGGCGGCAATTCTCCGATAGCCGTTCAGTCGATGCTCAATATCCCCGCGCATGATATTGAGGGCAGCGTGAAGCAGGCAAAGGCTCTTGAAAAAGCCGGATGCCAGATAATCCGCGCCGCAATACCCGATATGGATGCGGTGAAGCTCATCCCGCCTCTCAAAGAGGCAGTAAAAGTGCCGATAGTCGCGGATATACATTTTGATTACAGACTCGCGCTCGAAAGCATCTCTGCGGGCGTTGATAAAATACGCATCAATCCCGGCAACATCGGCTCAAAAGACAGAGTCAAGGCTGTTGCCGATGCCTGCGCCAATAACGGTATCCCGATAAGAGTCGGTGTCAACAGCGGCTCTATCGAGAAAGATATTCTCGCAAAATACGGCGCTCCCACCGCGCAGGCTCTTGTGGACAGTGCAATGGGTCATGTGCGCCTGCTCGAGGAGTGCGATTTTAATAATATTGTTATATCGCTCAAGTCCTCCGATGTCCCGATGACCGTCGAAGCGTATGAGCTTATCTCGCAGATTTGTGATTATCCGCTCCATGTAGGCATAACCGAGGCGGGCACATGGAAAATGAGCCTTGTCAAGTCGAGCGTCGGTATCGGTTCCCTGCTCCTGCACGGAATCGGTGATACAATCCGTGTATCGATGACCGATGATCCGGTCAAAGAAGTCGCGGCGGGCTATGATATTCTGCGCGCAACGGGCGCAAAAAAAGACTGCGTCCAGATAGTTTCTTGCCCGACCTGCGGCAGAACAAAGATAGATTTGATATCCCTTGCAAACGCGGTCGAAGAGCGGCTCGCGTCGTGCAACAAGCCGATAAAGGTCGCAGTCATGGGCTGCGCCGTCAACGGACCGGGCGAAGCGAGGGAAGCCGATATCGGTATTGCCGGCGGCGACGGCTGCGCGCTGATATTCAAAAAAGGTCAGATAATCAAAAAAGTACCTGAGTCAGAGGTGCTTGACAGCCTTATGGAAGAGATAGATAAACTTTAATGGAGACAATAATGTCCGGCAAGAAGTTAGTTGATTTCGTAAAAGAATATATTGATGATTCCGAATTGCTCTCTGAGCTTGAGAACATTCAGCTTGACGATATCAGGCTGAATGTCGAGCGCAGGGAGCTCGAACTGCTTTGCTCGGCGGCTGCTGCGCCGGGCAAGCTTATTTTGAGAGCCGTAGAAACTTCGCTCATAAAAGCGTTCACTCTCAATGCCGCAGTGATAAACTGCTCGGTCAAAGAAGAAAAACGCGAAGATGCTTCGAAAGAGCCGATGAGTGAACTCGGGCTTGCCAAACTGCTAGTTTCCCTGCGCAGGGAGTTTCCCGCCGCGAACGGATTTTTGAATGACGCTAAGTGCTTTGTGCTCGGCGATATGGTGTCCGTCCAGCTCAAGAGCGGCGCGGATGTCATAAACAATCTCGGCGCACCAAAGCGCTTTGCGCAGATGATATTTGAGCGCTTCGGCGAGGATGTCGGCGTTGAGTTCACCGACAGCGGCGCACCTGTCGACGATGGCGAAGTCATGCAGTACCAGGAAGAACTTGACAGCGGCATACGCAACGCCTTCGCCGACAAAGTCTCGCAGGAAAAAGACCTCAGCAGCCTTACAAGAACATATGACGAATACCCATTTTCGACGAAATATTCCGTCCCAATCTACGGATCTATAATAAAAACCAAGCCCATGCCCCTGAGCGAGATAGCTTCCGACTCGGGCTCGGTCGTTGTCTGGGGCACTGTCTTTGCTTTCGAGTCGCGCGACACACGCGACGGCAAGAGAAAGATAATCAATTTCTGCATTACAGATAAAACAAATTCATATTCCGTCAAGATATTCGAGCTCGCTGAGAACTGCGAAAGCCTGCTCAAGAATATAAAAGACGGCGTCGCCGTTATGGTCAGAGGCGTTGTCAACTACGACTCCTATATGAAGTGCGACTGCATAAACGCGCGAGCCATAACGACAATTGACCTTATCGAGAAGAAGGACGATGCGCCCGAGAAGCGCGTCGAGCTCCATCTGCATACCACAATGTCCGCCATGGACGCCGTTTCGAGTGCCACAAAGCTCGTCGAGCGCGCTATAGCATGGGGACACAAGGCAATAGCCATAACCGACCACGGCGTTGTTCAGGCGTTCCCCGAGGCCTGCGCCGCGGCAAAGGGCAAGATAAAGATACTCTACGGCATGGAGGGCTATTATTTTGACGACCGCGTCGTTGACCCTGCCGAGAAGAAAAAGAAATATAACCACATAATCTTCATTGCAAAGAACTATGTGGGACTTAAAAATCTCTATAAAATAATCACAAAATCAAACCTCGAATATTTCAGCCGCAAGCCCGGTGTCCCGCGCTCGGTTATCGAAGAGTTCCGCGAGGGGATAATCGTCGGCAGCGCGTGCGAGCAGGGTGAAGTTTACCGAGCCATACTCGACGGAAAATCCGACGATGAAGTGCTTGAAATTGCCTCGTTCTACGATTACCTTGAGATACAGCCCAACGGCAACAACGCTTTCCTTATCAGAGAGGGCAGAGTCAAGGATGTTCAGGGACTCGAGGATATAAACAAAAAGATAATCGCTACCGCCGACAAGCTCGGCAAGCTCACAGTCGCCACCTGCGATGTCCATTTCATGGACAAAAGCGACAGCGTTTTTAGAGAGATTATCATGACCGGTCAGGGCTTTACCGACGCCGCGCAGCAGGCTCCGCTCTATTTCAGAACAACGCAGGAGATGCTCGATGAGTTCGCCTATCTCGGCGAGGAGACCGCCCGCGAGGTGGTTATTGAAAACACCAACAAGATAGCCGATATGTGCGAGGTTATCCAGCCCATACCGGACGGTACATATCCTCCGCGAATTCCGGGTTCCGATGAAGAACTGCGCGAGATATGCTATAAGCATGTTAAAGACATCTACGGCGATCCTCTGCCGGAATATGTCGAAAAGCGCCTTGAAAAGGAGCTCAGCTCAATTATCGAACACGGCTACGCCGTGCTTTATATTATCGCCCAGCGACTCGTCAAATTCTCTATGGACCACGGCTATTATGTCGGTTCTCGAGGATCGGTCGGCTCGTCGTTCGTCGCTTTCGCGGCGGAGATATCCGAAGTCAACCCACTTATGCCGCACTATCTGTGCAAACACTGCAAGAAGAGCACCTTCTTTATGGACGGCTCAATCGGCTCGGGCTTCGACCTGCCGCCGAAGAACTGTGAAATTTGCGGCGAACCGCTCGTCCGCGACGGTCACGATATCCCGTTCGAGACATTCCTCGGTTTCCACGGTGATAAACAGCCCGATATCGACCTCAACTTCTCCGGCGATTTCCAGTCGCAGGCGCATAAGTATACCGAGACCCTTTTCGGCGCGAAGAACGTTTTCAAAGCAGGTACAATCGGTACTCTCGCCGATAAGACCGCCTATGGCTTTGTCAAAAAATGGCTTGACGAAAAGGGCATGACCGTTCAGCGCGCGGAGGAGGAGCGACTGGTTCAGGGCTGCGTCGGAATAAAGCGCACAACCGGTCAGCACCCCGGCGGAATGGTCGTTGTGCCTGACTATAAAGAGGCGGAGGACTTCACGCCTATCCAGCATCCGGCGGACGATCCCGACAAGGGTACGCGAACAACGCATTTCGACTTCCATGCGCTCCATGATACGATACTCAAGCTTGATATTCTCGGCCACGATGTGCCGACGTTCTATAAGCATCTTGAAAATCTGACCGGAACTTCCGTCATGGATGCCGATGTCTGCGACCCGAAGCTCTATGAGATGCTTCTGTCTCCCGAGCCCATGGGTGTGACGGAGGAGGATATCGACTGTAATACCGGTACATTATCTCTTCCCGAACTCGGAACACCGTTCGTGCGTCAGATGCTTCTTGACTCAAGACCGAAGAACTTTTCCGATATGCTCCAGATATCCGGACTTTCCCACGGTACTGATGTCTGGCTGGGCAACGCAAAAGACCTTATCGATAACGGCACCTGCACCATTTCCGACGTTATCGGAACACGAGACAGTATCATGACCTATCTCATACATAAGGGCGTCGAGCCGAGCATGGCGTTCAAGATAATGGAGATAACCCGTAAAGGTAAAGCGAAAAAACTCCTTACCGACGAACACAAGGCTGCGATGCGCGCAAATAATGTTCCCGAGTGGTATATCGACAGCTGTCTTAAAATAAAATATATGTTCCCGAAGGCTCACGCCGCGGCATATGTTATCGCCGCCATGCGCCTTGCGTGGTATAAGCTCTACTATCCCGTCGAGTACTACGCGACATATATGACGGTCCGCGGCGAAGACCTTGATACCGTGTCCATCATGGCGGGTCAGGAAGCCGTCAAGAACAAGATGAAATATCTCAAGACAAAGATGAATATGAAGGAAGCCACCGCCAAGGAGGAGAATATGTTCACTTCTCTCCAGGTCGTCAATGAGATGATGGCACGCGGAGTGCAGTTCCTCCCGGTCGATGTCTATAATTCCGATGCCAAGGTCTATCATATCGAGGATGGCAAGATAAGGCTTCCGTTCTCAGCTCTCGGCGGATGCGGCGGCGTTGCCGCGGAGCAGCTTGCCGCGGCGCGCGATGACGGCGAGGGCAAATACTTATCCGTCGAAGATCTGCGCAGACGCGCGAGCGTTTCCAAGACCGTTATCGAGGCTCTCGAAGCGGCGGGCGCGCTCGAGGATATCCCGAAAACCACGCAGATAAGCCTCTTTGACATGTAATCATATAAAATTTCTATGTTTTTGCGGCAAATTTTTGCATTTCGGCTATTGTCTGAACAGCGATTTTCTGATATTATTATGTAGATATTTGACTTCGGGATTTACCGCGTCAAAG
>JBNMIN010000063.1:0-12934 GCA_050873305.1 Oscillospiraceae bacterium | reverse complement strand
TATCGCTGTGTTTGCAATGCTCTAACAGAAAAATACTGCGCCCGTTTTCAAATAAAACGGGTTGACGAAAGGCGTACAACTGTGGTATTATAAAAAATCAAAAGAACGAGGTTTTTCATAGCCTCAAAGCAAGAAAGAAAAGGACTTTTCCGATGGAAAAAAAGGTGTTTATAAACATTGAGGACAGCCACTCCGGACATGACGACAGCTACTCGTCGCAGACGAGCACGCAGGGCGTTCTGCGCCTGCTCGAAAACGGCTACGAGCTCTCATACGAAGAGCCTGCCGCCGAGATGGAGGGCTGCGTGACCACCCTGCTCATCGAGGACGGCGGACTCGTCACAATGACGAGAAACGGCGCATATACTACACAGATGGTCATGGAACGCGGCAGGCGCCATGTCTGCCACTACGCGACACCGTTCGGCGATATGCTCCTCGGCATATTTGCCAAGAAAGTCGAGTCGTCCGTGACAGAGGAGGGCGGAGAGCTGCTGCTCAACTACACTATCGATGTCAACGCGGATCTCGCCGCATCGAACGAGCTGAAGATAACGGTCAGCGGACAGTAAAAATGACGGTTTGCCCGCAGAAACTGCGGTTACACGAAAGGATGGATAAAATTTATGTCAGTGCTTGTAAAACAGGTCGAGGATAAGCTCTGCGAGCTTGTCAGGGACGCCGCGAAAAAGGCTATGGCGGCAGGTGAACTGCCCGAAGCCGAGCTCACGGATTTCAAAGTGGAAATCCCGGCGGACAGAAAAAACGGCGACTATTCAACAAATGCCGCCATGGCGTGGGCGAGAGCTTTCAGACGCGCGCCCGCTATGATAGCCGCGGCTATAACAAAGAACATTGACCTCGAGGGCACCGCATTCTCATCCTGCGAGGCGGCGGGTCCCGGATTCATAAACTTCCGTCTCGCCGACCGCTTTTATTCGGAGATTCTCATGGATATCCGCAAAAAGGGCAGCGACTACGGCCGCTCCGACTTCGGCAAGGGCGAAAAGGTAAATATCGAGTTCGTCTCCGCCAATCCGACCGGTCCGATGCACATGGGCAACGCCCGCGGCGGCGCTCTGGGCGACTGCCTCGCGGCGGTCATGGACTTTGCGGGCTACGATGTCAGCCGCGAATTCTACATCAACGACGCCGGCAATCAGATCGATAAATTCGCCCTCTCGCTCGATATCCGCTATCAGCAGATATACAAAGGCGCCGACGCGCCCGAGCTGCCCGAGGACAGCTACCACGGCGAGGACATAGCCGTGCGCGCCAAAGAATTTGCCGATGTCTACGGCGACAAATATATCTCCGAGAGCGAGGAAGTCCGCCGCAAGGCGCTCGTCGATTTCGCGCTGCCGAAGAACATCGACTCGATGCACGAGATACTTTCAAAATACAGAATAGAATACGACACATGGTTCAAGGAGAGCACCCTGCACAACGGCACGGAGCTTCGCGACACAATAGAGCTGCTCAAAGAAAAGGGACTCACCTACGAACTTGACGGCGCGCTGTGGTACAAGAACATCGAGGTTCAGACAAAGCGCCTGCTCGCTCAGGGCAAGACTCAGGAGGAGATCGACAAGCTCGGTCTCAAGGACGATGTTCTCATCCGCCAGAACGGCAACCCGACCTATTTCGCGGCGGATATCGCATATCACCGCAACAAGCTTGCTATCAGAAAGTTTGACAGGGCGATAGACGTCTGGGGCGCAGACCACCACGGTCATGTCGCCAGAATGAAGGGTGCGCTCGACGCGATAGGTCTTGACGGCGACAAGCTCGACATAATCCTCATGCAGCTCGTGCGCCTGACAAGGAACGGCGAAGTCGTGCGTATGTCCAAGCGTACCGGCAAGGCGATAACCCTTGTCGACCTGCTCGAAGAGATACCGATAGACGCGGTGCGTTTCTTCTTCAATCTCCGTGAGCCCGCAACGCAGATGGAGTTCGACCTCGATCTCGCTGTTGCCGAGAATTCGCAGAACCCGGTTTACTATTGCCAGTACGCCCACGCGAGAATTTGCAGCATCCTGAGGAAGCTCGAGGAGCAGGGCATTGAAATCCCCGAATGCACGCCCGAGCAGCTCGACCTGCTCACCGCGCCCGAGGAGCGCGAGATAATCAGGCACTTAGCGTCGCTCACCGACGAGATCGCTCTCTCCGCCAAAAACTATGATCCCGCGCGCATCACGCGCTACTGCATCGACCTCGCGACCCTCTTCCACAAGTTCTACAACGCCTGCCGCGTCAACTGCGACGACAAAGACCTGAGCGCGGCGAGAATATATCTGTGCCTGTGCGTCAAGGAAGTTCTCAAGAACATCCTGACCCTGCTCAAGATAAGCGTGCCGGAGAGAATGTAAAAAAACAGAATCACAAAACAAATTCCGCAGGGGCCCGGCGTTCCTGCGGAATATTAAAATGCGGAGTTTTTCCTGCACACAAGCAGCACAAGGCTGTAATCGAGCGATTGTTTCAGCAAAATAAAAGTTTGCTCACCCGCCGCCGGTGATAATATGGCTTCCCATAGCCGCGCCGCAGTGTTTGATAAGCCAATTTAGAGGAGCGAGGGAACGGCTTGCGAAGCAAGACGCACGAGCACGCACTCGTTCAAGCTCCGGCGCGTTTGCGTGCGAATGTGCCGAGCAACTGATTGAAAGCCGCGAGCTATGTACTGCGGCGCGGCGTTGCCGGGGTCTCGGGGCGTAGCCCTGAGTTTGCTTTTCTTTTGCAGGCGTTTTCTTTTTCAAATAAAAAGAAAATGCCGAAACGCGGAAAGTTTAAAAGTTTGATTATGGTGCGCAGCGAAGGTAGGAACCAATTATCAACAATTCACCTTACTATAACTTTGTATCGGCTTCGCCGATAGCGGACAGCCGCAAGGGCTGTCCCTACGAGGTACGCGGTCTAAAATTTGTGCGGATTTTTGAAAGGCGAACGAAGTTCGCCCCTACGGCCTGTAAAACGAGCTTTTCTGAAGATTTCATGTCGCTGTCGCGGCATCGGTGCGTCGAGGTCGCTGCGCCCTACAAATCGCGTATTACCGCACACATTTTTGAAGCGAAACTAACCCACAACTACCCCCGGAGGTTATCATGACAAAGCTTCTGATAAAACTCTTTATCAAGGACAGCGAAAAAACCGACGACCCTGCCGTGCGCTCGCGCTACGGCACACTCAGCGGCATCGTCGGCATACTGTGCAACATCCTGCTGACCGCCGCAAAATTCATTGTCGGCTCGGCGACGGGCAGTATCGCCATAACCGCGGACGCCGCGAACAACCTCTCGGACGCCGGCTCGTCCGCCGTCACGCTCGTCAGCTTCCGTCTGGCAAATAAGCCCGCCGACGACGAGCACCCGTTCGGTCACGGCAGGATAGAATATGTCTGCGCGCTGATAGTCTCGTTTATCATACTGCTCATGGGCGGCGAGCTTATTCGCTCGTCGGTAGATAAAATTCTCCACCCGGAGCCGCTCCAGTTCAGCGTAACTGCACTCATAGTGCTCATTGCCTCGATCGGAGTCAAAATATGGATGGCGGTCTTCAATAGAAACATCGGCAAAAGGATAAACTCGACCGCCGTCGGAGCGGTCGTTATGGACAGCGTCAGCGACACTGCGGCGACGAGTGTCTCTATGATAGCCCTTATTCTCTCGAAATTTACCTCTCTGCCGCTCGACGGATACATGGGAATAGTAGTAGCCCTATTCATCATCGCGACCGGAATAGGCATATTCAAGGACACGATGAACGAACTGCTCGGCGGACCCGCTTCGCCGGAGACGGTGCAGGAAATCGAGAGCGACATTCTCTCATACGAGGGCGTTATCGGCGTCCACGACCTCATGGTTCATGACTACGGCCCGGGCAGGATGTTCGCCTCCGCCCATGTCGAAGTGCCGTCCGACTGCGATATAATGGCGTGCCACGACACCATAGACCGCATCGAGCGCGACATAAAGAAGAAATTCGCCATCAATATTGTCCTGCATATGGATCCGATAGTCGTTGATGACGAACATATAAACGCCCTGCGCGAAAAGGTCGGCGAGCTGATAAAGGAAGTTGACCCGAGATTCACGATGCACGACTTCAGAATGGTGGAAGGTCCTACGCACACCAACCTCATTTTCGACCTCGTCGTGCCGCACAAATATCCGTTCACGAAAGGGCAGATAAAAGAGCTGATAAGCGACAAAATATCGACCGAGATCGGCGAGAATTACTACGCCGTTATGACTATAGAAAACAGCTTCGTCGAAGACGAGAGAAAGTGAGGGCAACATAATGGGAAACATCGAAAAGACTGAACTTACCGTGATGTGCATGATCTGCGACGGCACGAAGATACTCGTGCAGGACAGAGTGAACAAGGACTGGCCGGGCGTAACCTTCCCCGGCGGTCATGTTGAGCCGGGCGAGGCGTTCACTGACGCCGTGCGCCGCGAGGTTAAAGAGGAGACGGGGCTCGACATCTCCCGCCCGACGGTATGCGGAATCAACGATTTTGTCCGCGACGACGGCACGCGCTACATAGTGCTGTTTTTCCGCGCCGACCGCTTCAGCGGCGAGCTCAAAGACTCCAACGAGGGCAGAGTGTTCTGGATCGAGCGCGACGAGCTGACGCAATATAAGCTCTCGCAGGACTTCATCGACATGGTTCATGTCATGGAAAACCCGTCGCTGACCGAATTTTTCTATGAGCGCGACGGCGAAAATTGGAAGAAGAGAATAATATAAGCCCGTATTCAAAGCAAAAAATCCTGCCTGCGGTTTTTCCGTGGGCAGGATTTTGCTTTATAAATATCGGATATGCCGCGGACACCCGCAAGGGTTATCCCTGCAAAGCCCGCATCAATAGGCTTGTTCAAATTTCGCGTCTGAATGATATTCGCCCGCGTGATTGTTTTGATTTGCAATATTGCATGCTTGCCGATTGATGATATATGCAATAACGCAACCCATATCTATCAAAAAAAGGAGCGCATATGCGCTCCTTTGCTTGGTTGTGCTGTTGTTTATCAGTCGAGTGTCTTGACGAGCTCTTTGAGATAAGCCTTGAAGCTCTCGCCGATTTCGGGGTGCTTGAGGGCAACTTCGCAGTTTGCCTTCATGATGCCGAGCTTGTTGCCCATGTCGTAACGGATTCCGTCGAAGTCATAAGCAACGAGGTCGCCTCTTGCGCCGAGCTCGCTCATGACGTCGGTCAGATACATCTCTTCGCCGGGCTTAACAGTAGTCAGTCCCTTTTCGAGCATACCGAACACCTCGGGCGGGAGAACGACTCTGCCGAGGATGGCATAGTTCGACATGACCTGCTCGGGGGTGGGCTTCTCGATGATCTTGTGGCAGCTCATTGCGCGTCCCTCAAGAGGAGTGACATCGAGCGAGCAGTACATCGAAATGAGCTCGTCGGGAACTTCCTTGACGCCGACAACGCCCTTGCCGTACTTCTCATATGCTCTGCAAAGCTGAGCGGTTACCGGGTCGTCGCTGACGGTGACATCGTCGCCGTAGAGAACAGCGAACGGCTCATTGCCGACGAAGCTCTTGCCGCAGAGGATAGCATGGCCGAGACCCTTGGTCTCCTTCTGGCGGATGAAATATATGTTTGCAAGGTTTGCAACTGCCTTGACCTCTTCGTAGATCTTCTCCTTGTTCTTCTTGCCGGCAAGATTTGCCTCAAGCTCGAAAGAATGGTCGAAGTGATCCTCGATAACGCCCTTGCCGCGGTTGGTTATGATGAGTATATCCTCGATGCCCGCCGCAACAGCCTCTTCAACGAGATACTGGATAGCCGGCTTGTCGACTATGTTGAGCATCTCCTTCGGGACTGCCTTGGATGCGGGGAGAACTCTTGTGCCGAGACCTGCCGCAGGAATAATAGCCTTTTTGACTTTCATTTTGCACCAAACCTTTCTTTTATTTTATAAGCATCTCTACTAAATACAACAGCAGATTGTATACTATATAATAACCTATATAGCCCGTAAAAGCAAGTAAAATCGATGTTCCGCCCTTTCTCATCGTCGCCGCCTCAAATGCGCGATCGTCGGGAAACTCCGAGCGGAGCTTCTTGACCTTTGCCACTACGCTGCGCTTATAGAGAGGATTCGCGATAAACCCGGCGATTGTGTGCAAGACAAGCTGAATGCCGAGCATCGGGAGAACCGGTACCATTGCCGACGCCGCATTCTGGAGCGCCGCAGTTATATCCGCCTGAGACGAGGTGTATATCGCCTCGGAATAAGCCTGATATGCGGTTGTGAACGCCTCAACCTTTGAAGTAAAGGGCAGAGCCACGGCGAGCATCAGACCCATGAAGATGAGTCCCGCTTTCCAAAGCTTGCGGAAGAACAGCCAATATGGGCTGAAGAAAAACGCCGCCCAGTTGAAGGTTATTTTCTTTTTGTTGTCCGCCATCGCCTTGAACTTCGGGATATATCTCGCGCTTGCCGACTGAACCGTGCAGGCGATGTCCTTGACCTTCGCGCCGTCTATCTCGCTCTCGGGGTCTATAGTTACGCCGTAGAGGAACGGGTTGCCCGCCTCGCCCGCGTTGAAGAACGGGTTGAACGGCTGAGCGCCGCCCGCAGTCAGGGGCGCGCCGCAGTTTGTGCAGCTGAGCGAATTCGGGTCGTTTTCCGCGCCGCAAATGGGGCAGACCTGCGTACCCTGCTTATTTTCCGTCTGCTCCTCCGGCTGAGGCTCGGCTCTGTAACCGGCTGCTTCGGGCTGCCAGACATAGTCCTCGGCGTGGCGCGATGCGTTGACGCACTCGCCCCTCTCGTCCCAGCACGCGCGGTGCTGAGGTGTGCCGCAGACCGGGCAGACGACTATATCGTCATCGTGATCGAAGCTCCTGCCGCAGGCAGGGCATTTCTGACCGTTTAAATCCATATTTTTTCCTTTCACCTTTCCGATGGATACTATTCTCCATCTTCCGTTTCGATTATATCACAAATACCAACGGTTATTGTAGACGAAATTGAGACAAATTTCAATTATTATGTGAACAAACAACGATTTTTAGCCGCTTTTTATTTTAACGGCAAAAAGCCTCCCGTGAGACATTATCTGTCGTCCCCGTCCCGTCTCATGTTTTACATACAGACGGGCTTGTCCGCATGCCGTCGTATTGCAAAAAGCTTGTGCCGCCGACGGCGGCAGCGGTGCGTCGGGTCGCCGCACCCTACCGAGCATCAAAAAAGCAGCACTCACGCCGTAGAGCAACAAAGCCCCCGAGAGGGGGCTTTATCTATAATCTGTAATCTATAGTCTGCCGTCTCACTTCACATTTCTCCACAGCGTTCTGTCGAGCGAGCGGTACTGCACCGCCTGGGAGATATGGTCGGAGTTCACGGTCTCGCTGCCGTCGAGGTCGGCGACAGTGCGCGCGATGCGCAATATCTTGTCATACGCCCTCGCGGACAGCTCGAGCTTTTCGAACACTCTTTCGAGCAGGATCATACCCTCGGGAGTCGGGCGGCAGAATTTTTTCGTCTGCGCCGCGTCCATCTTTGCGTTGCACGAAATACCGCTGCCCTTGAGGCGCTCGGTCTGAATGGCTCGCGCCGCGTTGACGCGCTTTCTGATATCCGCGGAGCACTCCTCCTGCGAAGTGCCGGACAGGCTCGCAAACTCAACGGGCGGCACTTCGATATGAATATCCAGTCTGTCGAGCAGGGGACCCGAAAGGCGCGAAAGATACCGCTGAACCGACTGCTGGGTGCAGGTGCACCGGCGGGTCGGGTGGCCGTAATATCCGCAGGGGCACGGGTTCATCGCGCAGACTATCATCGCCGAGCACGGATACGACAGCGACGCGGAGACGCGCGAAATCGTTATTTTTGAGTCCTCCATCGGCTGGCGCAGAACTTCCATCGCCTGGCGAGAAAACTCCGGCAGCTCGTCTAAAAACAGCACGCCGTTGTGCGCCAGCGATATCTCGCCCGGGCGCGGAATGGTGCCGCCGCCCGAAAGTCCCGCGGGCGAAACGGTATGGTGCGGCGAGCGGAACGGGCGTTGGGTCATCAGCGATACTCCCTCGGGCAGCGCCCCCGCGACGGAATAGAGCTTCGTCGTTTCAAGGCTCTCTTCAAAGGTCATGTCCGGCAAAATAGACGGCAGACGCTTTGCGAGCATACTTTTGCCCGAGCCGGGCGGACCGACCATGATTATATTGTGACCGCCTGCGGCGGCTATCTCGAGCGCGCGTTTTACCTCCGCCTGTCCCCTGACATCGCGGAAGTCCGGCGCAAATTCGTCCGGGGCGTAGCTGTCCCTGAAATCGTCGAACTTCGCGGGAGCTATTGTTTCCTCGGAGCGCAGGTGCTTTATCAGCTGTTCGACGCTTCGCACAGGTATAACCTCAATGCCCTGAACAACAGAGCTTTCCGCCGCGTTCTCTGTCGGGACAAATACAGTCTTTATTCCGTTCTTTGCGGCGGTTATAACCATAGGCAGCGCGCCGTCGACGCGGCGGACGAGCCCGTCGAGCGCGACTTCGCCGATGAATGCCATATTGTCGGAGTCAAAGTTTATCTGCCTGCCGGCTTTGAGCAGAGCCATGAGAATCGGCAGATCGTATACCGAGCCCTCCTTGCGCGTGTCCGCAGGAGCCAGGTTCACCGTGATGCGGCTGACGGGAAAGGCAAATCCCGTGTTCTTTATCGCCGAGCGGACTCTGTTCTTCGCCTCGCTTATCGCGGCGTCGGGCAGTCCGACTATATCAAATCTCGGCAGACCCTGCGAGAGATCCGCCTCGACCTGAACCATGTAGCTGTCCATGCCGAAAAGCCCCATGCTGTTTATCCTTGAAAACAAATTCATACCCCCAGTTGCCAAATGAAAAGTCCCCCGAGCTGCCTCGGAGGACTCACTTCAGTTTTTGTTAGTCTGCCTCGGCAGTGGTTGTGGTCGAAGGATCGGTCCAGTCCATCTCGTACTTGTCGCCGTAGGTGTACTCGAACGAGCAGGGAAGAGTGCCTATCTCGGCAAGGGTGCCCTCGCCGGTTATCGTGGTCGTGATCTTCTCGGTTCTTATGTACTCGACGGAAGCAACGGTGTTGTCCTTCGTGTTGATGACGCAGATTATCTTGCACTCGGTGTAGGTCAGGGACTCGATATCGGTGAAGCTGAGGTAGCCCTTGAGCTTCTCTCTGAACTCCTTGACTGCCGCCGCTCTGTCCTCTTCGGAACCGAGGTTGAACGCCTTCTTAACAAGATCGACACTGGGCTCTTTGATGACGAGGGTCAGAGTGCGCTGGCTGTTGTCGTCGTTTGCCTCTATCTCCGCGGACTCAACATCCGCTGCGGTGAGGCGGCTCGACCAGCTCTCGCCGGATACGGGGAAGAGGGCGGTCAGATCGTCGCCGTACTTTGTCTCGGCGTTTCTGCTCTCTTCAAAGGCTTTCTTCGTGCCGTCGAAGATGAACTTCTTGAGCGTGGGAACGGACTTTTCGAGCAGGGTGTTGCGCTCGCCGTCCTCTGTGCCGCAGATAACGTTCGAGACGTTTTCCGTGCTCTGGAATTTCTTAACAGCGGGCTTCTTGACCTTGACGGCGTTTATGACGCTGTTGTAGTAGTTGACCATTGCCTCTTTGCCAACGGGCATCTCGGACATCGCGGTGACTGTGGTCTCCTCAGTGTCGGTGGTGCCGGCATCGCAAGCCGCGAACGAGAAGAACATTGCGGCCACAAGCACGAGCGCGCATACGGCATAGATCTTTTTCTTCATGAAGGTTAAATCCCCTTTCGTTTTTAAAGCGGAAGCGCACAAAATCGAATTATGCTGCGCCGCAGTTCCGCTGCTCTTTAGACTGAATTATTATAACATATTAATTTGAATTATTACAGTAAAAATTAACAGTGCCGCCTATTTTTGTTATAATTATTGAAAAACAGGCGGCATATTTGGTTATAATATACAAACAATCAGTTTGAAAGACCCTTTTCGTCGAAGAGGAATGCAGTCTCGAGCGCAACGCCGAGTACGGCTTCAATGGTCTTTATGTCGAGATTATCCGCGGTGTCGAGTCTCGTGTGATAATATCTCGCGGGGGCGGGATCCATTGCGGCTATCGAAACAGCCTTCATGCCCGACTGGGTGACTGCGGCGGCGTCGGTCGCGCCGAAGAAAACGCTCTTATAGGGCATGTCGAGCCCGTTCTGCTTTGCAGCTTCTTTGACAAGCGCGCACGCGCTCTCGTCGTTCTTGACGGTACCCGTGAGGTCGCGCGAATATATCGCCATGAAGTCGTAGTCGCGGATAGTATCAAGACCGACAAACACGGTCTCAACATCGCCGAGCTCGTCTTTGTGTGCCTTGCAGAATGCCTTTGCGCCGCGAAGACCCGCTTCCTCCGAGCCTGTGAGCACTACCCAGACCTCGGTGTTTTCAAAGCGGATGTCGTGCTGCTGCATATATTTGACAACCGCCATCGAGATAAAGCAGCCGGTCAGGTTGTCGTTTGCGCCCATGACGGGTCTCTTCTTGTTTTCAAAGAAGAGCGCGACGAAGAGGATCGGTATCCATGCGAGGAAAACATATCTCAGGACGTTGAGCGCGCCGCTGTCTGCTATAGAGAAGCCGTGGCCTGCAGCGATAGCCCAGATGTTGAGCACGAGTCCGAGCAGAATGCCGACGAAGCTCAGACCGATTATCGGGACGAGCAGCTTCGAGCCGCCGTAATAGGTGAATCTCCACTCGTTCGCGCTGTCCGAATGGCCGGAGAAGATTATGCGGCGCTTGACTTCGCCCTTGGGTTTTCTGACGGCGACGACATTATGCGAGGTCTTTTTGGGGAAGAAGGGGTCGAGCATTTTTTTGTAGAGCAGGAACTCCACGATTGCAAATATCAGCGAGAGCGCGCTGAGAACCAGCGATATGACGCTCATGCCGAAGAAGAAAAGGACTATCGCGGCGATCATCATTATGCCGTCCGTGAGTATCCAGCCGAGGAACGCGCTGGGATGCACATCGAAAGGCTCGATTTCAATTTTGTCGCACGCGCCGTCGAGTTCGGCGGCCATGAGCTTCTGAGCCTCATGCTCCTGCTCGCTGCCGGCGGGTCTGGGACCGACATCCTTGCAGATCTTTTTGATTCCGCGAACCGAGAAATTTGTCATCTCTCTGAGCGCGGACGGATAGTTTTTGACACTGTCCTGAGCTTTCATGATAAGACTCCTTTCGTCTTTTAAATTCCGCCGCGAGTTTGACACGGCAGATTTATTGTGATATATTTGTGTCGCAGCCGTAAGGCTGTTGAAACCTTTATGGGAGATATGGAAAATGAAGAAAAATATACGCTCGATACTTGCGGTTATCCTCGCGGTAATACTCGTCGCGCTCGTCGGCACATACGCTATTCTCAAAGTCCGCTCGAAGGACAGCAAAACGCCGGCTGAAACTTCAAACGAGTCGCAGTCAGAATCGACGCAGAGCACCGCGCCCGAGTCGACCTCGCAGGAGACCGTGACGCAGACAGAAAAGACAACAACTCAGCAGACCACAAAAGCCTCCACGAGCGGAGTCACCGAATATGCATATGCATACGCGGGCTTCTCGCCGAAGGTGACGAAGATAGACGAATCGAAATGGTACCTGACCCTCGTCAACCGCGACTATATTCTGCCCGCGGACTACACGGTCAAGACCGCGAAGACCGTTGTTGACATCTACGGCGGATATGACTACGGACTGCTCGACTACCGCGTCGCTCCGCACTATATAGAGATGTATAACGCGGCGCTCGAGGACGGGATAAAGCTCTCGCCCCTGTCGGGCTACCGCTCGATAGCGCATCAGAAGAGGAACTTCGAGGCGCGCATCAGCCTTTATATGAAGCAGGGCTACAGCAAGAAGCAGGCGACGATAATGGCGTCGGAGATAATCCTGCCGCCGCAGACGAGCGAGCACAACGCGGGACTGTGCATGGACATTCTCTCGATATACGAGAGCTTCGAGAACACGAAAGAATACAGATGGCTCCAGGCGCACGCCGCGGACTACGGCTTCGTGCTCAGATATCCCAAGGACAAACAGAGCATCACGAACATCACCTTTGAGCCGTGGCACTGGCGCTATGTCGGCGTCGAAGCCGCCAAGGAGATGAAAGCGAAGAACCTGTGCCTCGAAGAGTACCTCGGAGTGGCATAAAACAAAATATTATATCAATGAGCTGCCCGGAGAACCCCTCCGAGGCGGCTTTTTGATTTGGATTATCAAACGGCAAATTTAAAAGAGCTTTGTAAAAAATAAAATATCGCTCACCCGCCGGCTTTGATTATCAAGCTGAAAACAGCCGCGCCGCAGTGTTTGAAGTCTGACTGGGAAATGCGAGGGAACGGCTTGCTTTGCAAGCCGCACGAGCCCGTATTGTTTGAGCAAAGCGAGTTTACGGGCGAATGTGCCGAGCTGCCGACTGAGAGCCGCAGGCTATGTGCTGCGGCGCGGCGTTCGAGGGGGTACAGGGGGATTCCCCCTGTTTTGCTTTTCTTTTGCAGGCGTTTTCTTTTTCAAATAAAAAGAAAATGCCGAAACGCGGGAAATGTGAAAAGTTTGATTATAGTGGGACGCGAAGGTAGTGAGCCAATTATAAATAAATAAAAATTGTTGTATCGGCTGCGCCGATAACGGACAGCCGCAAGGGCTGTCCCTACTAACAATCGGCAAAATAAATATTTACGAAAATTTCATGCCGCTGTCGCGGCAACGGTGCGTCGAGTCGCCGCACCCTACAAAATACGCAACAATAAGATTAGCAGATTTTGCGGGCGGATAATATCCGCCCCTACAAATGCCGAGTTCCGCCTACAAATAAAGCCGCAATATGCGGCTCATTTTTCTTCCTTATGGTTCATTCCGCCCTCGACAACGTCTTTGCCCGTGAGCACGACCCAGATGGTGCGGAAGAATATT
>JBNMIN010000062.1:0-13072 GCA_050873305.1 Oscillospiraceae bacterium | reverse complement strand
TTATATATAATCATATATAATATGTTCATCAACTAATATATCCCTGTCAACTGACAAGAGCGTATACGGTAAACGCCTATGCCGTTGTCAATTGACCGGAAAAGAAAGGAGCAAACCGTTATTGCAAACACAAAATTTTCCGATCACCACAACCTGATTCTCGAAAAAGTCCGCGAATCCGCGCTCTCGGTTCTGCCGATATTGGTCATAGTCGTGCTGCTGTGCTTCAGCGTCTCGCCGATTGACACAGATTTGTTTCTGAGCTTTCTCGTCGGCGCGATTTTTGTTGTAGTCGGCATGGGTCTGTTCTCCCTCGGAGCCGAGACCTCGATGACGCCGATAGGCTCAAAGCTCGGCACGGCGATGACAAAATCCCGCTCCCTGCCGCTGATAATTATAGTCAGCTTCATCCTCGGCTTTGCCGTGACGATAGCCGAGCCCGATCTCCAGGTGCTCGCGCAGACGGTGCCGCATATCAATAATACCGTTTTGCTCGCGACGGTCGGCGTCGGAGTCGGCTTCTTTCTGTGCGTATGCATGATAAGAATACTCACGGGCGTGCGCCTTCGCTGGCTGCTGATAGCGTTCTATGCCGTTGTTTTTATTCTGGCGGCGTTTTCAAAGCCCGATTTTCTCGGCATCGCGTTTGACTCGGGCGGCGTGACAACAGGCCCTATGACCGTGCCGTTTATACTCGCGCTCGGCGTCGGTGTTTCAAAAATACGAAGCGACGCAAAGGCGGAGTCGGACAGTTTCGGTCTCGTTGCTCTCTGTTCAATAGGCCCCATACTCGCGGTGCTTTTGCTCGGCTTCTTCTATCCGAACGGCGACGGCGTTGTCGACATAAGCTCGGCGGCGTATTCGAGCACGGGCGAAATCGGCCGCGCTTATCTCACCGCTCTGCCATCTTATATGAAAGAGATGGCGGTGGCTCTGCTGCCGATAATCGCGATATTTTATATTTTCCAGATTTTCTCCCTCCGCCTCTCAAAGCGCGAGGTCGCGAGGATAACAATAGGCGTCGCCTATACATATGTCGGGCTCGTGCTGTTTTTGACGGGCGTCAACGTCGGCTTCTCTTCGCTCGGCGCGGTGCTCGGCGCAAAGCTCGCCGAGGGCAATATGAAATATCTGCTCATACCGCTGTCGATGCTCCTCGGCTGGTTCATTATCTCCGCGGAACCGGCGGTCGCCGTGCTCGAAAAGCAGATCGAAGAAGTCAGCGCGGGAGCAATTCCCGGAAAAGTTATAAAATACAGCCTTTCGGTCGCGATTGCCGCGGCGATGGGCATATCGATGATAAGAGTTATAACAGGTATATCGGTCATGTGGTTCCTCGTGCCCGGATATCTTATCGCCATAATCCTCTCGTTCTTCGTGCCGGATATCTACACGGCGATAGCCTTTGACTCGGGCGGCGTTGCGTCGGGTCCGATGACGGCGACATTCATGCTCCAGTTTATGATAGGCGCGTCAAAGACGCTCGGCGGCGACCCATTGAGCGATGCATTCGGAGTTGTGGCGATAGTTGCGATGATGCCGCTGATATCGATTCAGGCGGTCGGCGTTATATATGAAAAACGCAAGAAGCCCACAGAGAAGGGCGAGACTTTTGCCGACGACGAAATTATCGAGCTTTGGGAGGTGCAGACAGGTTGAACTACATAATGACTGTAATAAACCCCGACGCGCTAGAGAAGCTCTCGGATATCTGCGCCCAGCTTGAGATACCGATGTCCGTCGCCCTGCACGGGCGCGGGACGGCGATAGAGAGTATGCGCGATCTGCTCGGCATCGGTTCGACGGAAAAATGGATAGTCTTTTCGATTGCAGGCGAAGAAAAGACGAAAGAATACATGAACAGGCTGCGCCGCACGCTGTATATCGGCGTACCCGGTCACGGCATCGCATGGGCCGTGCCAATAAAAAGCGTTGGAGGAGGAAAAATCTTGGCACATCTCAACGACGGGCGGCAGGATGCCCGATACACGCCCGAATTCAATTTTTCATATGAACTGATTGTCGCGATAGCCAACGAGGGGCGCACGGACACTGTTATGAACGCGGCGCGCGCCGCGGGCGCGATGGGCGGCACGGTGCTCCACGGCAAGGGCACCACCTCACCCGAGAGCGAAAAGTTCCTCGGCGTATCGATAGCAAAAGAAAAAGAAGTTATTCTCATCGTCGCGCGCAAGGAGCAGAAAGCGGACATCATGCGCTCGATAATGACCCGCGCGGGTGCGGACACAGAGGCTGGTGCAGTCGTGTTTTCCGTCCCCGTGAGCGAGGTCGCGGGATTCGGAATGTTCGACGAAACATAAAAAACAAACTTTGGGGCGGCGCTTCGGCGCCGCCTTTTGTCATGCAAAAAATAAACTGCGATACAATTTTAGATTTAATTTTTGATTTAATTTGTATATTACTCATTAAAACCGCCGATATATTTGCTGTCTTGTATTTTGCCGCAAGTAAGATTGAATATGCCGAAAATTCTGACGCAAAAGCGCAATCGGCACAATTCACATAAACTTTCAACGATAGCGGATCGTTTATGAAGTATTGCTCAATGGTAGCCAATATGCAATTATATTTATGATTATATGTCAATTCTGTTTGGGGCTGCATCTGTGCTTTTAGGCAAAAATTGAATGAAGTTTTATATAAGTTGCATTTTTGTACCATAGTACAGCTAAATTTACTTGATTTTCTTAAATTTTTGAAACTTTTATAAATTCGCTTGCATTTTTATGCGCGGTATATTAAAATATTTGGCATTGGCGGCGGGATATATTTTTTGTATTTATTTTTTGCCGCAAATCGTTTTGGGAGTGATAATATGAGCTATATTGACGACATGATACTTCACGTTCAGCAGAAGAACGCGACTCAACCGGAGTTCGTTCAGGCTGCGACGGAGGTTCTCGATTCCATTCGCCCGGTTGTCGAGGCGAACAGGACATATCAGGATTGGGCGCTGCTCGAAAGGCTCGTTGAGCCGGAGAGGGCGACGGTTTTCCGCATCTCGTGGGCGGACGACGCAGGCAAGGTTCACACGAACCGCGGCTACCGTGTCCAGTTCAACAGCGCGATAGGTCCATATAAAGGCGGTCTGCGCTTCCATCCCTCGGTCAACATGAGCATTATAAAATTTCTCGGCTTCGAGCAGATATTCAAAAATTCGCTGACAGGACTTCCCATCGGCGGCGGCAAAGGCGGCTCGGACTTCGACCCCAAGGGCAAGAGCGAGATGGAGATAATGCGCTTCTGCCAGAGCTTCATGACCGCGCTCTACCGCGTCATTGGTCCGAACACCGATGTTCCCGCGGGAGATATCGGAGTCGGCGGGCGCGAAATCGGCTACATGTTCGGCCAGTACAAGAGAATTACCGGGCAGTACGAGGGCGTGCTCACGGGCAAGGGACTCTCGTTCGGCGGCTCGCTCGCGAGAACCGAGGCAACCGGCTACGGGCTCGTCTATCTCGTTGAAGAGATGCTCAAGAATCACGCTAATTCAATTGAGGGCAAGACGATAGCTGTCTCCGGCTCGGGCAATGTCGCAACCTATGCAATTGAAAAGGCAATAAGCCTCGGCGGAAAAGTTGTCACGGCGAGCGATTCGAGCGGATTCGTCTATGACCCGGACGGCATCGATGTTGAGACGCTCAAGCAGATAAAAGAAGTCCGCCGCGCAAGGATAAGCGAATATATCAAAGAGCGCCCGAACGCGAAGTTTTACGAAGGCAAAAAAGTCTGGGGCGTGCCCTGCGACATAGCTCTCCCGTGCGCCACGCAGAACGAGCTCGGCGCCGAAGACGCAAAAGAGCTGATAAAGAACGGCTGCATCGCGGTCGGCGAGGGTGCAAACATGCCCTCGACTACGGAAGCTACAGAAGTTTTCCTGCAAAACAAAATTCTCTTTGCCCCCGGCAAGGCGGCAAACGCGGGCGGCGTCGCGACCTCCGCGCTCGAGATGAGCCAGAACAGCGCGCGCGTCAGCTGGCCGTTTGAAAAGGTCGATCACCAGCTCAACAACATTATGATAAATATCTATCACAACATGGCAAACGCCGCAAAGGAATACGGACACGAGGACAACTTCGTTGTCGGCGCAAACATCGCAGGCTTCCTCAAGGTCGCCGATGCAATGATGGCGCAGGGAATAGTGTAAAAAATATAACAAATCGGGGCTGCCGCACTAAGTTAAATGCGGCAGCCCCGTAATTTTATTTTATCTTTTATTCCTCTGTCTTTATTCCCTTATCCTTGAACAATGTTTTCAGGCGCTCAGTCGACGATGAGCTGAGTGCGGTCTTTGAGAGTATGAACGCGCTGTCTGCGGCGATATAGATATAAAAAGCGTGCTTTGTGATGCAGACTTTCTGTATCTTTGAATACGGAATGATGCGCTTTATACTCTTTTCGCCGTGCTCGATAAGCTCCAGCTTATCTTCGTAGAAATCGAACTCCTGCTCGGCGAAGAACGACTTGTCGAGCTTTTTGAACGCCCTGTATGGCGCTAAATATTGGATATAAGCATACGCCGCCGCGCAGAGCACGAGGACGGCGCTCACGACATAGAGGAAGATGTTGCCGCCGACCTTCACAAAGCTCACTATAACAGCCGCGACGCAGGCGAGCAGAAGCCAGCCGGTCGCGCCCGAGAAGCGGGTCTTTCTGCGCTTGCTGTCCGTGTAGTGGACATATTTAAGATACGAGTCAAATGTATTTTTGCAGTTTGCAGTAACTATAAGCATATATTTCTCCGTTTTTATTCTATACCGAGCGCGCGCCCGAGATTTTTTCCGAGTATTCCCTCTTTCGCCTCTTCGGAGATATCGAGGGAGATTATTCTGTTTATCAGCGCTTTTGCGTAGTCAGCTTTTTTATACGGGAAGTCGAGTCCGAATATCGCGCAGTCGTCATCCCCCTGATGAATGAGCGTTAGCAGCTCATCGTCAGAAAGAGTCCAATAATCCGGCAGACCGTTGTCGTCCGGCATAATGCTCGTCAACCCTGCGTATACGCGCCTCGGATCGCTCGCGCGGTGATGGTTGTTGCAGATGACCGCCAGCGCTTCGCGGAAAAAGTGATATCCGCCGACATGCTCCATACTGAATTTAAGGCGCGGGAAGTTCCACGCGACTTCGTCAAAAAGCAGCGGCTGATAGTCCGCGATGCGGTGCCAGTGCAGCCCCGTATGAAACGACAGAAACAGCCCGTTCTCCTGGGCGGCAGAATAGACCTCGCACGCTTTGTCGCCCATAATATTGAACTCCTGATATGCCGGATGGAGCTTTATGCCCCTGAAGCCGAAATCGGCTATTCTGTTGACTTGCCCCGTGATATCGCCGGAATCGAAATCTATAGTGCCGAAGCCGACGAGGGAGTCGTCGTTCTTTATTGCGCCAGCGAGCCAGCTTATGCAGTCGCCCGGCATGTTATATTCTCTATACTGCGACGGGAACGGCGCGAAGCAGACCGCCCGCTCTATAGAACACTCGTCCATGAGCTTTTTGAGCGAATCTATCCCGCAGCCCGGTCTTGCTTCCTCCGGGAAAACATGGGCGTGGTTCGCAAAGATATGATAATCTTTCATCTTTTCTCCTTTGATTTAGGTCGAAGCCGACGAGGCGGTGTTCGCCGCCGCCATGGCAGTGTCTATAGCGAGGACTATGCCCAGCGATATCAGCTCATAGTCCGGGTCGAGGATATCGAGCTCGTAGCTGTCGCCCCAGGTGAACCACTCCTTATGGATGTTCATAATATTCCTGTCGCCGTCATAGAGCGAATATTCATGCGCCCAGAAATCGCCCTCTACACTGAGCGAGGTGTTTTCGAGCGAATACTTCGGGCGGAAGAAAGAGAAATCCTTGACTATCTCCGCTATCTCTTCGCCGCCTATCTCGAGGATAAAATGCGGCAGAAAAGTCATCAGCCGGCGGTATATCTGCCCTATCTCCTCGCCTTGCACGTCCATAATATGCAGCCTGCCGCGCAGGGAGAAAAACTCGCCCTCGACAAAATATCTGTCGTTTCCCGACTCGTCCTTCACGGTGAATTTTGAAGTCAGCGAAAAGACCTTCTGCTTGATATAGAGCTTCATTTTATCCTCCCCTTTCCGCTTTTCAGTATATCATAAACCTCAGGTCTTTACAACCGCGGCGGCGGGTTTGCGACTAAAATAAATAATTTTTGACCGAAAAAGCCCTCAACGATTGTAACAATGCAAAAAATTCAAAAACCTTGTCCCAAGTAATTGATACGCTTGTATTTTTTTGATATAATAGCTCTGTACGGGATACACAAAACGAAAGGAGACTACGTGTATGAATTATACTCAAGAAGTAGAGAATATGTGTATTGTCAAAAAGGGTCCGAACCACGGTCCTGCTCCCATCCCCGAAGAGGGCAAATGGGTCAAGGCTTATGAGATAAAGGACATCTCCGGTTTCACCCACGGTGTGGGCTGGTGTGCTCCCCAGCAGGGCGCATGTAAGCTCTCGCTCAACATCAAGGACGGCATCATCGAGGAAGCTCTCGTTGAGACCATCGGCTGCTCGGGCATGACCCATTCCGCAGCTATGGCAAGTGAGATCCTCCCCGGCAAAACCATTCTTGAGGCTCTGAACACCGACCTCGTCTGCGACGCTATCAACACCGCTATGCGCGAGCTGTTTCTCCAGATAGTCTACGGCCGCTCCCAGTCCGCTTTCTCGGACGACGGACTTAACGTCGGCGCAGGCCTCGAGGATCTCGGCAAGGGACTTCGTTCGCAGGTCGGCACAATGTACGGCACAAGATACAAAGGCGTCCGCTATCTCGAGATGGCTGAGGGCTATGTCACCAGAATGGCTCTCGACGAGGACGATCAGGTTATAGGCTACGAGTTCGTGTCCCTGGGCAAGATGACCGACTTCATCAAGAAGGGCGACGACGCTCAGACCGCATACGACAAGTCGGTAGGCACCTACGGCAGATTCGCCGAGGCCGCCAAGTATATCGACCCGCGCAAAGAGTAAGGAGGATACGGACAATGGCATTATTTGAAAACTATGAGAGAAGAGTTGACAAGATCAACTCCGTTCTCGCTCAGTACGGCATTTCCTCCATCGAGGAGTGCAAAGAGATCACTCTTGCAAAGGGCATCGACTGCGACAAGATCGTCAGAGGTACCCAGCCCATCTGCTTTGAAAACGCTATCTGGGCATACACAGTCGGCTGCGCTATCGCTATAAAGAGCGGCGCTGTCAAGGCTGCCGACGCCGCTGCCGCAATCGGCATCGGTCTCCAGTCTTTCTGCATCCCCGGCTCCGTCGCCGAAAACCGCAAGGTCGGTCTCGGTCACGGCAACCTCGGCAAGATGCTCCTCTCCGAGGAGACAGAGTGCTTCTGCTTCCTCGCAGGTCACGAGAGCTTCGCCGCCGCTGAGGGCGCTATCAAAATAGCCCTCAACGCAAACAAGGTCAGAACAAAGCCCCTGAGAGTTATCCTCAACGGTCTTGGCAAGGACGCTGCGATGATAATCTCCCGCATCAACGGCTTCACATACTGCAAGACGGAGTTCGATCCCTACACCGAGACCGTCACCGTCACCGAGCAGAAGGCTTATTCCAACGGTCCGAGAGCGGACGTCAAGTGCTACGGCGCAGACAACGTTCCCGAGGGCGTGGCTATCATGAAGCTTGAGAACGTCGGTGTCTCCATCACCGGCAACTCCACCAACCCGACCCGCTTCCAGCATCCGGTCGCAGGCACCTACAAGAAGTGGTGCGTCGAGAACGGCGTCAACTACTTCTCCGTCGCTTCCGGCGGCGGCACAGGTCGTACCCTGCATCCCGACAACATGGCGGCAGGCCCCTCCAGCTACGGCATGACCGATACCATGGGTCGTATGCATTCCGACGCCCAGTTCGCAGGTTCTTCCTCCGTCCCGGCGCACGTCGAAATGATGGGTCTTATCGGCATGGGCAACAACCCGATGGTCGGCGCGACCGTCGCCTGCGCTGTTGCAGTCGAAGAGGCTATGAAATAATCGGACACCGATAAAATACAAAAAAGGGAGACATTCAGAAGGGTGTCTCCCTTTTTCAATTGTGTCAATAAATTTGCGCAAAATCCGCCCTACACTTTCTCACTTTGAACGGAGCGAAACGCCCGCCGCAATGCATCACACACTGCGGCGGGCTTAATTTATCAGACCTCAATATAATACGGGCAGATATCCTCGTAACTGCCGTCTTTCATTCTGAAGCCGCCGGGGATAGTCCCGAGCTGTTTGAAGCCGATGCGCTCATAGAGGTGGCGCGCGTGGATGTTCGTCCTGACAACAGCGTTGAACTGGAGCACTCTGAAGCCCTCTTCATGCGCCTGACGGATGCAGTCGAGCACCAGCTTTTCGCCGATGTGCTGACCTCTGCTTTTTGACGAGACCGCATAGCTCGCGTTGCAGATGTGTCCGCACCTGCCGATGTTATTCGGGTGCAGGATATAGAGCCCGAGGACTTTTCCGTCAACCTCGGCGACGCCGCAGTAAGTCTGCGCGGCGAAGAACTTTTCTCCTCCGGCGCTGTCGAGCGTCTCCTCCTGCGGGAAAGCCACGCCGTCCTCGACTACTTCATTCCATACGGCAATCATCTCCGGGAGATCGCCGTTTTTATATTTTCTGATTGTTACTTCGCTCATTTTATCCCCTCCGGGAGATTTTTAAAGAAACGCTTTTATACCGTGGTCGAGGGCAATTATATCGCCGAACGGGGCAAGCGGCGTTTTGTTCCAGCGGTTTCCGCTTATCTTCACCGCCGAGCAGCAGTCGCCGAGGCGGATGCGCCCGCATCTCAAATCAATGCCGTCGATACTCCGCGTGTTGATTATTTTATTATTTGTAATATTCAAGCCCGAGACATTGTCGGCGCGGAGTATATAATTTTCGCAGTTTATGAAGCGGTTGGAGTCGACGGTTATATTCGAAAACGCCGCGACCTGCGCTCCGCTGCCCGCGATATTTGTCTCTATTCTGATGGCGGAATCCCAGCCGCTGTAACAGCCGAGCTCAAACTCGTTGTTACGGATAACAAGATTGTTGACTCCCGTGCCCTCGTACCAGAGACCGGGCATGATATCCATGACTATTTTTATCTGCTGACCCATTATTTTATAGAATCGGTTGTTCTCGCAGAGCCCGTTGTCGCTCTGGAGCAGCAGTCCGCGTGCGCGGTGCTCGTGGAAATAGTTGTTTGAAATAACATAATTTCCGCTGTCGCAGTCGGCGATATACATTATTGTATCGGCGGCTATCTCTTTTGGCAGTGTTCTGTCGAAGCTTATCACGCCGTCGGCGGAGATGTCGGTTATCTTTGCTTCAAAGTCTATGTCGGCATAGGTGCCGAGCTTAAATTTCATCGTGTCGCCGATGTTCAGCAGATACTGATTCGCATACACCGTGAGCGCGTTGTCGGACACGCGCTGCTTTATATAGAGAAGATTGTCGTGAACATTGAGCGAGTCGTCGCCCATATAGCTGAAATCGCAGCCGGAAACTCTGAAATGCCCGTTTGTATCCGCGATATGCACGCCGTCGGCGGTCGCCGAGATGCGGCGCGTTTTTTCATATCCCGGGCGGATGCCTATGGACGAGTTCAGTATCTGATAGCGGCTGACGCGCTGAGTGAAGAGCCAGCCCATGCCGGCGGCGGAATATATCTTCACGCCGTCAAAAGTAATATTCTCCGACGCGCCGCAGACCGAGAAAACCTGAGAGCCGTAGACATAGTGGCGGACAAGATAGCATTCGCGGTTTTTGAACTCGTCGAGCGAGCCGTCGTGAGTTACTCGCAGGACGTTTTTGCCGACTTTTTCAATGCTTTTGATTATCTCGGGGTGCTGATAAATATAATTTTCCTTGCTCTCGCCCGCCGCGCCGAAGGTCAGCGTCTTGGGGTCGAGCTGGGTCATCACCATGACGGCGATATCCTCCGGCACTTCGTCAAGCTCGGTAAAGCGCATATCGAACGTGTGATTTATCGCGTTTCGCTTCTCGATTTTAACAACGGAAGCGAGGCGGGATTCGTCCCAATCCCAGTCTATGGCGAGCCCTTTTATCTCAAAATTTTCGCATCCGCTTATCTCGAAATATCTGTCGCAGTCAAAGACGAACACCGCGCCCTCGGCGTCGATGAGAACATCTTTGAGCGAATTTAAGCCGATGGTATTCTGCGGAGAGAAACTGTATTCCCCGGCGTCTATTACAAGTCGCGTGCCCGGATTCCTGCGGCAGTAATCAATAGCGCGGCAGAAAGCGTCCGTGTTGTCCTGCGCGTCACTGCTCATGCCGAAGCTCGAGGCATATATTGTCTTCAAATTTTCCGTGTTCGGGCGGGAGATATAGAACACCGAATCGTCAACGCCGACGACTTTGTCATATACCGAAAGCTCCGACGGCGCGGGCTCGCTCTCGTGCGGCAGCTCGCCTTTGGGCGGCACAACTGTCAGCGGGATATTGAACACCGGCGCGAGCGCGATAATAATCGCCACGAGGGCAGAGAGAATACACTGCATATTTCTTCCTCCGTAAGGTTTATATGCCAAAGTATACCACACAATAAAAAAAGCCGCAACAAAAAACGGGACCGCCCGAAAGCAGTCCCGCATTGCAAAATAGCTTTGCTTATTTTTTTATAACATGCCATTCGCAGAAGCGGCTTGACATCATCGCGTCGTCATACTTGCTGTCGACATACTGACCTATCTGCGTTGTTGCGGCGATCCCCGCGCGGCGGTCTTTCCAGCGCACCATGCACACGAGAGTGAACGAGAGATTGATTATCATGAATATCGACAACGCGGCGCACGCGACTTTCCAGCCCGTGCCCTGCATGCGCGCAAACACTTTTTTGAGCTTCGGCACGACCATATAGGCGAAGATAACGCCCGCAAGTCCCCAGAGCAGCGTCATTTTCAGGCAGATGAGACCCTTGTAGTTCATGAAGCTCTTCGAGTAGTCCCACGCTTTCATGCCCATGCCGTATTCGAGCAGCAGCCCGCAGGCGAGCTCAAAGGCCGTGGCGACTATCGCGATAGAGCAGAACCGGGCGATAACGCCCTTGTAACCCGTGCTCCGTATTTTTTCGCCGCTTATGTAGAACATCACTGCGCCTACACCGTATATCAAAGAGAACGGTCCCCAGATGGTTGCGACATGCGTCTCCCAGTGACCGAAAATCAGCCTGCACCATGTACCCTCGAGCAAAACGCCGAGCACATTGCCGAACATGAACAGCCAGAACATATTGCAATAAGTCACGCCGTCCTTCTTCATCTCGGCAAGACCCTCATGTCTGTCTTTCACGGTATCGCCTCCTGTCCTTTGCTTTCTATATAATATAACAGGAAATTCGACTTTTTTACTTCAGATATGAGTATATTTTCAAAATGTTTATTTTTTATTTAATTTTCTCCCTGGCGCTGCCTGATTTTTCGCCAGTTTATGAATCCGTAGCAGTCATTGACAAAGAACACCGAGAAGCAGACTATCATCGGCAGATACGACGGGTCGTCGACAGTCGCCATTATCCACATAATAATCAGCACAATATCATTTGAGGCGTAGCCGAGCCCATAGAGCGGCGAGCGCAGGAGTGTGAGCGACGCGGCGATAAAGCTCGTTGCGACGGAGACAGTGCTTATCGCGAGCTTCGCGGTGTTGAAATATTTCAGAATAAAATAGAACGCCGCAGTTACCGCCGCGGTAAGAATGATCAGCACCGCCCACTTTTTCGCCCCGACATGCGCCACTTTCACCTCGTTTTCGCCCTCCTTATACGGATGCCGAAACCATGATATAGCCGCGGCGAGGGCTATCGGTGCGGTCATGCCGAGATAGGTTATCATCTCGCCGTAATAGCGAAATTTAAAAGAAATCACAGAATAGAATATGCTGAACACAACTGTCAGCACCTGACCGACCGGGTCGCCCTTTGCGTTGAGAATAAGCGAAGTGACGCCGATAAGCGACGCTATAAGAGTGAGATAATCCCGCTCCCGCGGAAACATAAACGACACTGTAACCAGAATAAGCGACCCGAGCCATATTGCCCATTCGTGCTTTCTGAATGTCTTAAACGGATTCTGATAGTTTTTCATGCTGTACCTCCAAAAAAATAAGCACCCGCCATCTCGTCTTCTAAGACCTAACGACGAGATACGAATGCTTCATTACCCGGTGGCAATCTACTTATTAGTTTTGTGGTATTATATCAGTCGGCACGAAATTTGTCAAGAGCTGACACATCAATTAAATTCTGCCACGCCGCAAACAGCAAAAGGGAAGCTGAGTTAAATTCAGCTTCCCTTTTATTATATCTAAGCTTATTCCAACTCAAACGCGCCGGTATAGAGGCGATAGTATGTGCCCTTTTCGGCGATGAGCTTTTCGTGGTTGCCGCGCTCGATTATTCTGCCGTGGTCGAGCACCATTATGACATCGGAGTTCTGGACGGTCGAAAGGCGGTGCGCGATAACGAAGACCGTGCGCCCTTTCATCAGCTTATCCATGCCGCCCTGGACGAGAGCCTCGGTGCGCGTATCTATCGAAGATGTTGCCTCGTCGAGAATCATGACGGGCGGGTCGGAGACCGCCGCGCGGGCTATAGATATCAGCTGGCGCTGACCCTGCGAAAGTCCGGAGCCGTCGCCCTTGAGCACGGTGTTGTAGCCGTCCGGGAGCATGCGGATGAATCCGTCCGCATTCGCGAGCTTCGCCGCCGCGATGCACTGCTCATCCGTCGCCTCGGGGTTGCCGTAGCGGATGTTTTCCATAACAGTACCCGTAAACAGGTTGACATCCTGGAGCACGACGCCGAGACTGCGGCGCAAATCGGCTTTCTTTATCTTGTTGATGTTTATTCCGTCATAGCGTATCTTGCCGTCCGCTATGTCATAGAAGCGGTTTATGAGGTTTGTTATCGTGGTCTTGCCCGCTCCGGTCGCGCCGACGAAAGCCACTTTCTGACCCGGCTCTGCGTAGAGCGTGATATCATGAAGGACTTCCTTTTCGGGCGTGTAGCCGAAATCGACA
>JBNMIN010000061.1:0-13149 GCA_050873305.1 Oscillospiraceae bacterium | reverse complement strand
CATTTTCACGCAGGCGGCATATTTTATATTTTATATCTCAAACGAGAACTGCCAATCCTCGCCGTAGATAACTTTCACCTTTATCGGCTTGTCGCTCTCAACGGTTATCTCAGGTCTATCGTTTTCGGACTTTCTCGCTTCGCACATGAGCGTGACATACGAATCCCTGCCGGTCGGCAGTCTCTTTATGCCGTGCTTTTCGAGCTTGCTCACGCGCCAGACTATCTCCGATTTTTCGGCGGAGACTCTGATGCCGAGGATATACTCTATCAGAACGGTTATCGGGAATATGCCCGTCCAGCCGATAAAATCTTTTCGCGCGGGCTCGCCGGGAGACGCCGTCTCGGGCGCATAGTTCTCCCAGAATGTGCCGGTCTTTCTGTAGACCTCCATGGCGTTTTCATAGCAGCACTCGGCTATGTCCTTGGCGAGCTTCTCTTTTCCGTTTGCGGAGAGTCCGCAGAGCACCATATAGTTCGTCGGCGCCCAAACTCCGCCGTTCCAGTATCCGCCGTTTTCTTTGTAGTCCGGGTGATCCGCAGAGAGCGCGGGGACGCGGTTCGGGCGGTTGAATTCATTTTTGTCTTCGAGGTGGCGGCAGAGCGCGTCGACCCTCTCGGGCGGGGCAATCTTCGAGATAAGCGCCCAGAACGATGCGGCGGTCTTGACCTCAAGGAAGCTGCCGTCGGATTTCAAATCATAGTAGAACTCGTCCTTGTCGCTCCACATCTTCTCGTTGACGAACTTGACGAGCTTTTCATATTCGGCTTTGAGCGCGTCAACATCGTCGGAGATGCCAAGCTCATCAGCCATCATGATAAGATATTCGCAGCTCATCGCCGCCTGGAGCGTCGCGTCTATCCAGGACATATAGCTGTGGTGGAAAGTCTCAAGCTGCCAATCCTCCGAGTCGGGGATGAGTTCGAGATCGCAGCGCGGCAGGTTGTCCATGCCGCAGCCCCAGCCGCTCGACCAGTAGCTTCCGTCCTTCCAGCGATGATAGTTTTTGAGCCAATGATGGAACGAGAGCAGAGGATAATAGACCTTTCTGAGTCTCTCCTTGTCGCCGTAGTTCTTGTAATACTGCCACTCGCACCAAGCCATTATCTCGGGTCCCGTGCTCGTCGGGTCGTGCCTCGGGAAGTGGTCGGCGCCGTCAGCCTCGTTGATCTCGCGGCAGATGAAGCCGTCCTTGTGCTGCTTGCAATAGAAATTGTCGAGCGTTTTCTGGAACGAATGCACGCTGTCGCCGTATTTGCCGAACATGAGCATGAAGCAGGAATCCCACATGAATATGTGGTCGTTGAACGCGGCGTCGATATAGGGCGAAACAAAGCCGCTCTCTTTCGTCGGCTTGCCAAGGTTGCGGAAGGCTATCTCCCACGCCTTGTAATATGCGGCGATCTCATCATCGTGTCCCGCCCACACCGGCTCGGGGAGCTTCCCCTTCTCCTTTTCAAAATCCGGCAGCTCCGACATATCGGGCTGCATGGAAATAAACTCGTTTTTCTCGGCATATCTGTCCTCAACATAAGGGCTGATAGGTTCTTTCATATTTTTGCTCCTCTCAGGTATTTTTTGCCGAGCTGATTATATCACACTTTTTGTTTTTAGTGAATAGTTTTTGCGGTTGAATATTGAGACGCAAAATGTTATGATAGCGGCATATCAAATCGGAGAGATGGAAATTGAAAGATTATGCTCTGCTCACGGCGTCGGTAGTCCTGCTCGCGCTCGACTTCGCCGTCGCAAAATTCTATCAGCAAAAGTTCGGCGCAACTCCCGCGCAAGGGCTGAAGTTCAACGCCCTGCTCGGTCTTTTTTCGGCGGCGGTGTTCTTCGCATTCAGCGGGTTCAAGCTTGAATTTTCTGCGTTTTCTGCGCTCATGGCGGCAGGAACCGCGGTTCTCGCCGCCGCATATACGATAATCGGATTCCGCATCATGTCCGGCGAAAAGATGGCAATGTACACGGTTTTTCTCATGACCGGCGGAATGACGGTGCCGTATATCTGGGGACTCGTTTTCCTCGGCGAGCCGTTTTCGTGGCTGAGAACTGCGGGACTTGTTGTGATCGCCGCGGCAGTCGTTATAATAAACGCCGACCGCTCGAAAGCGGACGCGAGGCAGATAATCATGTGTGTCTGCGTGTTCCTTTTGAACGGCTTCGTCAGCGTTCTCTCAAAAGAGCATCAGATAAACCCGCAGTCGGTTTCGTCGGCAAACTTCGTTGTCCTGACGGGACTTGCAAAAGCGATAATATGCGCGGCGGCTCTGCCGTTTTTTAGAGATAAATCCGCTACGAAAGAAAAGCGCTCGCGGTCATATCTCGCGCCCGTTCTAATTCTTGCTTCGGCGGTGATAAGCGGCTCTTCATTTTTGCTCCAGCTTATCAGCGCAAAAAATCTCCCGGCAACAGTCATGTATCCGATAGTGACGGGCGGGAGCATAGTATTTTCCGCAATAGCGGGTCGGATATTTTTCAAAGAAAAAGCATCGCGGCGGCTCGTCGCAGGCATAATCATGTGTCTCGCGGGAACCTGCCTATTCTTATAAAAAGGTCGTGCGGCAATGGATATTCTGAAAAATCAAACGCTCTTATCTTTTCTCTATGACGGCGAGCCGTGCATGGAGTGCTCCCCCGCCGTAATAAATAAATGCGACGGGAACAAGACCGTTACGGAATATATATTCGGCGGCGGGCTGAAAGTGACGAACACAAGAATTGACTATCCCGACTTCGACGCTTGTGAATGGGTGAATTGCTTCGAAAACACATCGGACGCGCCGACGGGGATAATATCCGAGCTTTTCGACTGCGACGCGGATATTCCTTTTGCCCATGACGACCCGCTGAGATACACGGCATATCAGCCCGACCCCGCAAAAAATATGAAAATATATGCGCCGACGGGCTCGACATGGCGCGCGGACGAATTCTATTGCAATATCGATGACTGCGAGTGCAACAACTTTTTAAATCACATATATCCCGGTCAGAAGAAAAAATACTGCACCTCCGGCGGCCGCTCGTCGGAGAGCAGAGCGCCGTTTTTCAACATTTTCCGTCAAAATAACGGCGTTATTTTTGCCGTCGGCTGGACGGGTCAGTGGAACTGCATGATCTCGCGCGGCACGGACAGCGTGAACATAAAAACGGGCATTGAAGGCACAAATTTCAGGCTCATGCCCGGCGAAAAGATACGCACCTCGTCATTCGTCATGATGCGCTATTCGTGCGGCGAAGTTGAAGCGCAGAACAAATGGCGCAGGTTCATAAAGGACAAATTCTCGATAATCGGCGAGGGAAAACGCGCCGACCACGCGCCGCTGTGCGCGAGCATATGGGGCGGCATGACGACCGACGCCGTGCTCGAAAGAATAGACATAATAAAGAAAAACAAGCTCCCGTTTGAATATATCTGGATGGATGCGGGCTGGTACGGCGACTCGGAAAAAGACTCGCCCGACGAATTCGAGGGCGACTGGTTCGAGCACACGGGCGACTGGCGGATAAACAAAAGGCATCACCCGGACGGGCTCTTGCAGGTCAGCCGCGCGATAAAATCGGCGGGGATGAAATTCCTGCTCTGGTTCGAGCCGGAGAGGGTCATCAGGGGCACTCCGATAACGAAAGAGCACCCCGAATATTTTATCGAATCCCCCGACCCGAACGACCGCAACATGCTGCTGAACCTCGGCAATGAACAGGCGTGGCAATACTGCTTCGAGACTATCTCTTCAATAATCGAAAAGCTCAATATTGACTGCTACAGGCAGGATTTCAATTTCAGCCCGCTCGGCTTCTGGCGCAAAAATGACGCTGAAGACAGGCTCGGAATAACGGAAATCAAGCACATAAACGGAATGTACCGCCTCTGGGACGCGCTGCTTCAGAAGTTCCCGTCGCTCATTATCGACAACTGCGCGAGCGGCGGCAGAAGAATAGACATCGAGACGCTCAAACGCTCCGTTCCGCTGTGGCGCAGCGACTATCAGTGCCCAGCGAACTTCACGGTTGAAGCGTCGCAGGCGCACAACATAAACTTCGGCGCGTGGATGCCGTATTCCGGCTCGGGTTCGGGGCGCGAATGGGGCGATTTATACAGATTCAGAAGCGCCTACGCCTGCTCGATGACGACCAACTACGCCTACTCCCAGCGCGACAGCTTCGGCGACCCCGAGCAGCTCGCGTGGATAAAAAAATACGGCGAGGAGTATCTAAGAGCGCGCCCGTTCTTCTCGTGCGATCTCTATCCCCTCACCTCTTCCGTCAGCGGCAACGACGCGTGGTGCGCGGCGCAATACAACAGACCCGAACGCGCCGACGGCATAGTTCAGATTTTCAAGCGCGCCGACTCGCCATATATAAACGCAAGCTTTGTGCTCCGCGGGCTTGAAAATGAAAAGATATATATTTTCACCGACGCGGACGGCGGAGAAGAATCCGAGTTTTCAGGCGCAGAGCTCCGGAGCCGCGGCTTCCCGGTCGAGATAACGGAGAAAAGAGTCGCGAAGCTTTATTTCTACAGAGTAAAGTAAAAGAACAGCGCAGTCCGATTTATTAGGCTGTGCTGTTTTTCGCTTTCAAAAATTAACTTTTTGTGAATATTCAAAAAAGTATGTCAAAAAGCATTGACTCAGATATATAAATATGCTACTTTGTAATTGCAGATAGGTTTTCTGCGGCAGAATATCATATAATTTCGGAGAAATGCTATGATGCTGTTCGGTTCAAAAAATTATAGATTTTTATCAAGTCTGAGGCGGGTGCGCATTCGGGCAGTTTAATAAGGCGCATAGGTCGGCATCACTGCCGGCTTGTGCGCCTTTTTCACCATTTAAAAAACATTACTATAAAGGAGCAGAAAAAATGAAGAAAATAACATGTTTATTATTGTCAGTTATATTATCCCTCAGTATATTCATGGGAATATGTCCTGTATCATACGCAGAAAACGCTTCCTCTTCAATAGTTTTTGTAGATCCAACAGAATATCTTGATTTAGATGAGATATCCTTTGAAGCTGTTTTGAAGTGCTCCGTAGATGATATTTGTTCATACATAGATGCATGTAGAGCAGCAAATAATATACCTATACCATCTACTGGAAATGAAGTTGTAAATTACAGTGGAGATGCTGAGCCTCTTTGGGGTTCTAACTGGCGAAAAGAGGAGGATGTAATAAAAACACACGAAATGATGGCATTTGTTTCTGTCTGCCTTATGTTTTCAGAAAAGCAGTCATGGGGTACAGATGTTTTGTATGCTATAGGCGATGCAGGAATGATTGCAGCTTATTCCGCCGAGCCTGACGACTGGAAGAATGAGGCAAATATTCCCGCATTTGTCGGTCATTTTTACGATCCTGATACAGGAAAAAATTATGCGTTAGGAAGTACCGTCACAGCAAAAACCAACATCAAAAAATATTATGATAAAGCTGTCAAGGCAATAAAGTCCGGTGACTGCGATAAGGGATTAAAATACTTCGGATATGCATTACACTTCCTTCAAGATATCAATCAGCCACACCATGCAGCAAATATTGTTGCTAAAGAGTACAACGATGCCCATGGGAAATTCGAAACTTATGTTGATAACAACCTTGACTCAATCGTTACTCCAATAACGGATAATAACTGTACAACAATGTATTATTCATGGTGCATGTCCAAGAGTGTAGAAGAAATTTTAATTAAATGTGCGCACATATCAAAAAGCAAAGCATCATTAATAAACGACGGTAACGACAGTTCAAACTGGTTCAGAGTTGCAACAGAACAGCTTACTAATACATACTATTACAGTGCTGCTCTTACCTACAAATTTGCAAAAGATTCAAACTTGATTTAACCAAGAAAGGTGACAAAGATGAAATCAACCGCCAAAAGAGAAGTTCTGACAGGTGTAATTACATTTCTTGTTTACGGCATTCTGGGCTTTGCGGCTTACCTTCTTACTGCGCTCCCCGAAGCCGGACTGGATAGCCTCGCGGCGAGCCACGCCGTGTTCATCATCGGGAGCATCGCAAGCTCCGCCATTCTTGTCGGCGGAATAGCGTTCGGAATAGTATTCGGCAGGAAAAGATCGAACGGATATCTCATAGGGCTCATCGCCTCCGTCGTCTTTTTCCTCGGCGCGGGATTCGGCTTTTTCTATACCCTGTCGTCAATCGGAGTGATAGATATCCATGACACAAGGTTTCAGAGCCTATATGAGCCCTCCATTACTATAATAATAGCTTACGCCGCCGTGCCGTATATCGCCTATGCCGCCGCGCGAATAAAGGCAAACAAGAGAAGTAAAGTCAAAGCCGCATAAATCATCAAACGCCGCCTGTTTCTCCGCAGGCGGCGTTTTACTTATTCAATATTTTCTATATACCTGCACTTCGGGAAATTTTCGCAGCCCAAAAAGCTTTTTCCGCTGCGCTCTCCCCTTTTGGCGGTTCTCAATATCAGCTTGCCGCCGCACTGCGGACAAATAGTGCCTCGCTGCGCAGGCTCGGGAGATTCGGCATCAGTCTCGTCGGCTGCCGCGGCAGCTGCACTTTCTGCGGCAGGTACGGGAATTTTAGCGCCGCTTTTCATCTCTTCTATCCGTTCTATATGCTCGGCTTTCTTCTCGTCGGAAACCTGAGTCAACGGATAAAGGCGGTTAAAAATATCGTCTATCTGCTCCGCCGTGAGAACAGCTTCTGCCTTTTTCACTCTCGCTGCAACATCGGCTGCGGCGTCCTTTCTGTGCATAACAAACTGGTCGCGCGAAGTCAGTTTTATATTCATAAAGCGGCACCTGTCGCTGAAAACTATATAGGACACAAACGGCTTCTCACCGTAATCGGCAAGAAATGTTTTCAGCCACTTTATGTGGTTGTTGTTTTGAAACACGGGGTTATAGAACTTATGTTTCTCAGCTCTGCCGCCCGCATTCAGGCTCTGAGTCCAGTACTTTCCGTCCGCGCTGCCGAAAATCCAGCCGCTGTAATTCTTGGATTCAAAAACATATATCCCGGTCTCATGCAGCATGATAACATCGATTTCGGTCGTCTTTTCGTCTGATTTCGGGACATAGCAGTTGAACAGGAACTTTTTATATCCGCCGAGATTGCGCAGATGCATAAAAGTGTAGTACTCGCCGAGCCTGCCCTTGTCGCGCACAAGAGCTCTATACGGCAGAGCAGTCTGGGCATAATAAACGGTCGTTTCGTATTTTTTGCGTCTGAACGCCTCGACCGCTGTCCTGATAACAACTGGCAGCGCAAAAATCAGCAGCAGTATCAGAATATCGTAAATTCGCACTCCGGCGATAAACTCAGTCATTTCATCCCCTCCGTTATATTCGCAATATCCACAGTGTCATTTTATCACATTGCAAATATATGTCAAGGATAGAAGAAATAAAAAAAGCGCCTCGATGATATTTCATCAAGGCGTTTTCTGGTGGACGCTAACGGACTCGAACCGCTGACCCTTCGCACGTCAAGCGAATGCTCTACCAGCTGAGCTAAGCGTCCATTTGAGCTGAATTTTTCGGTCTTTCCCGTTCAGCAGAGCCTATTATATATGAACGCCGCGCGAATGTCAAGCATAATTTTAAAAAAATTGATTTTTTTATAAGCCGCCCGCGAAAATGCTCTTTTCGGCCCGCAGGCGGCTTCATTTTAATTTATTTGAAAACGATATCGAGCACCAGCATCGATATCACCCCGGGCACGCCGAGCAGCGCGCCCGCGCCGAGCGACCAGCGGTTGACGGAGAGCTGTATCCCCGTTGCAAGCCCCGCGATATTGACAGCGAACAGCGCCGCCGCGCCGCCTATCGCGTTGAGTATCAGCGCCGAAAAGCCGCGCCTGTTCGTCACGGCGAACACCGTTATCGCGAGCGCGGCGGCAGCGAGAAATATTATAAGAACCGTTTTCATTCCCGTTGACAAGGCTATCCCCTCATTCCAGTTTGTAGCAGACGGCTATATCGCTGCTTTCAAGTCCCTCCTGCTTTGCGAGCTTCAGGAGCCTGTGGTAGCGGCGCTTGAGCGATTCGAGCTCATATATCGCGGCCTCGACCGAGTCGTCGTCCTCGCCGTATTCAAACCGCAGATATGCCGCGTCCATCTCCTTTTTGAGCGCTCTTATGTCCACGAGCAGCTGCTCCTCCCTTGTCGGAGCTTCGTCCGCCTTTTTGAGCTTTCCTCCGAGCAGATATTTGAAAGCAGTAACCATTTTTTCGTCCTCCCGGTATTATTTGTATAGCAATTATGGGACAAATATGATAAAATAATTCAGCCGGACGATATTTTTCGTCCGAACGCCAAAAATATATAGGATGTTTATAATAAAGGAGAATGTGTTTTGAAGCTTTATCCCATGGTATTGACGCCCTTCGTCTCGGAAACTGTCTGGGGCGGGCGCAGGCTCATTGAAGAATATTCCGTTGTCACAGACAAGCGAAACGCCGCCGAGGCGTGGGTCATGTCCGCGCACAAAAACGGCAGCTCAACAGTCGTAAACGGCGAATTTGCGGGAAAGTCTCTTCGCGAAGTCTATCTCGGGCACCCCGAGCTCGGCGGCAAAAACTGCGCGGGATTCTCCGATTTCCCGGTGCTGATAAAATTCATCGACGCCGCGGCGGATCTCTCGGTTCAGGTTCACCCCGACGACGCCTACTGCCTGAAAAAGGGCAGCGGCGCGGGAAAGACTGAGTCGTGGTATATCCTCGACTGCGAGCCGGGCGCCTATCTTCTGCTCGGCTTTGAAAAGGACATAACCCGCGAGCAGTTCAGGCAGTCGATAACCGACGGCACGCTGACCGACTACGTCAAGAAAGTCCCGGTCAAAAAGGGAGATTTCTTTTTTATAGAATCCGGCACACTCCACGCGATATGCAAGGGCATCCTGCTCGCTGAGGTTCAGCAGAACTCGGACACGACCTACAGAATATATGACTACGGCCGCCTGGGCTTCGACGGCAAGCCGCGCGAGCTTCATGTTGAGGACGCGGTGAATGTCACGCACACCGGAGTATACAAAAATCCCTGCACGCCGGAAAAAGACGGCAATGTCACGAATCTTGTCGCCTGCCCGTTCTTTACTGAAAGAGTTCTCGATATCAACGGCTCTTTTGACGGCACTGCGGACGAAAAATCTTTTGTGTCGCTTCTTATCCTCGATGGCTCGGGCTCGCTCGAATGCGCGGGCGAGACTCTTGAATTTTCAAAGGGCGGCAGCATTTTCATTCCCGCAAACTGCGGCGACTACAAAATAAACGGAGAAGCAAAGATCCTTGAAACAAGGGTCTGATATTACAAATGGCAGTTTTAAGCGTACAGAATCTTGATATGGAGTTCGGCGAGCGCACGCTGTTTTCGGGCGTGAGCTTTGAAGTCGGCGAGCGCGATAAAATAGGCTTTATCGGCTCGAACGCAACGGGCAAAACCACCCTCTTCAAGCTCATCACCGGCGAGCTTGAACCGACCTCGGGCGGGGTATATCCCGGCAAAAATATAAAGATAGGCTATCTCGAGCAGCACGCCTGCGCGGGGAGCCAAAAGACGGTCTACGACGAGATGGAGAGCGTGTTCGAGCCTCTTATGAAAAAAGAGAAGCGGCTCGAAGAGCTCGCGGATCTTATCGAAGCGGGGCACGGCGACATTGACGCGCTCATCACCGAGCAGAACAGACTGCACACCGAGTTCGAGGACGAGGGCGGGCTGACCTACAAAAGCCGCACCCGCTCGGCGCTCACGGGTCTCGGATTCTCGGAGAGCGACTTCTCGCTCCCCTGCTCCCTGCTCTCGGGCGGTCAGCGGTCAAAGCTCGCGCTGGGCAAGCTGCTTTTGAGCGCGCCCGATTTGCTTTTGCTCGACGAGCCGACGAACCATATAGACCTGACAAGCCTCGAATGGCTCGAAAGTTTCATCAACGACTACCGCGGCAGCGCGGTAATTATAAGCCATGACCGCTATTTTCTCGACAAGGTGACGACAAAAACGATGCTGCTCGAAAACGGCAGAATCGAGATGTTCAACGGCGGCTACTCACGCTTTCTTGAGCAGAAGACCGAGCGCGACGAGATCGAACGCCGCCACTATGAGCGGCAGATGGACGAGGTTCACCGCCTCGAGGGCATAATCGAGCAGCAGCGCCGCTGGCGGCATTTCATAACCGCGGACAGCAAGCAGAAGATGCTCGACAAGAAATTGGCGGAAATCGACGCGCCCGACCGCTCGGCGAAAACTCTCGGCTTTTCATTCGGCGAGGTCGAGCCGACAGGCAACGAAGTTCTGAATGTCAGGGGGCTGTCAAAATCGTTCGGCAGCAAGCATCTTTTCAGCGGCGTCGAGTTTCAGATACGCCGATCCGACCGCGCGTTTTTGCTCGGTCCGAACGGATGCGGAAAGACGACTCTTTTAAAAATACTTATCGGCAAGGAGAAAGCCGACTCCGGCTCATATCTCTTCGGCGCAGGCGTTCAGGTCGGTTATTTCGACCAGACGCTCTCCTCGCTCAACAACAATAATACTGTTCTCGACGAAATCTGGAATCTGCACCGCGATTTTACCGAGGCGCGCGTGCGCACCCTGCTCGGGCAGTTCCTGTTCTGCGCGGACGATGTTTTCAAGAAGATAGAGACTCTGAGCGGCGGCGAAAAGGCGCGGCTTTCGCTCTTGAAGCTGATGCTCTCTGGTGCGAATGTCCTGCTGCTCGACGAGCCGACGAACCACCTTGATATTCCCTCGCGCGAGGCGCTCGAGGCGGCTCTGCTCGATTTCGGCGGCACGATGCTCGTCGTGTCCCACGACAGATATTTTATAAATAAATTATCCACCCGCGTGCTGTCGCTAGGCATGGACGGCGCGGAGAGCTTCGAGGGCGGCTACGACGACTACGCGGCGAAAATCGCCGAGCAGAGCGCGGAGAAGCCGAAAGCGACAAAGACCATGGGCAAGGGCGGCGAGGACTACAAGCGCCGCAAGGAGCGCGAGAGCGAGCTGCGCCGCACGATAACCGCGATAAAGAAATGCGAAGAGCGGATAAACGAGCTCGACGGACTGATAGCCAAAACGAACGAAGAGATGTCGACCCCCGAAGCGGCGGCGGACTACGCGCGCGTCATGGAGCTGACGGAAACGCTCGGCAAGCTCAACGACGAGCAGACCGAGCTTATGATGCAGTGGGAAGAGCTCGAAAACAGAAAAGCTCAACTTGAGGGAGAGGAATAACATGAACTTCAGCGAACTTTTCGGAAATGCTCAATGGGTGACCTGCGACAGCGGCTGCACTTCGCCGGTTATAAAAGGCAGCTTTTTCATCGAAGAGCCGAAGAAAGCGGAGATAACCGTCTGCGGACTCGGCTTCTTTCGTCTGTGGATAAACGGGCGCGAGGTGTCCGAGGACAAATTCGTCCCCGTCAACAGCCAGTATTGCAAACGCGATCTGACGGCGTTTGAATATCCTATCTTAGACGAGCTGTCCTACCGCACATACGCCGTGAGATATGACATATCTAAATTTGTTATTGACGGCGAAAATGATATCCGCGTCATTCTCGGCTGCGGCTGGTTCGCCCAGCAGAAGCGCAGCGCCGAGGGGTTCGCAAAATACGGCGACATAAAGCTCTGCTATAAAATCGACGCCGAGAATAAAAGCGGCAAAAAATATACTTTTGTTTCCGATGAGAGTCTTGAATGGAAGCAGAGCCGCATTATCGAAAATAATATATATTTCGGCGAGGTTCACGACATGAACCTTGCAGACGAGCTGACGGCGAACAGCGGCTTTCAAAATGTTATCAAAGCCCCCGCGCATGAGACTCAGTTTTTCATTCAGGACTGCCCGGCGGACAGAGCGGAGCGCGCAACAAAGCCCACGAAGCTCTTTGACCTCGGCGAAGTTTCGATATACGACATGGGCGAGAATATTTCGGGCTATCCGGTTGTTTCGGCAACGGTTGACGGCGCGGATATAACCGTCAGATGCAGCGAGGAAATAAACCCGGACGGCACGCTGAATTTCGATTCCTGCGACCGCAGGCAGATTCAAAAGGACGAATATCGCAACGCGAAAAAGGGCGAAGAGTGCATGCCGTGGTTTACTTGGCACGGCTTTCGGTATTTCGAGCTGACGAACAACGCCGAACCTGTGCGCTGTGAAGTAGTCCATTCGAACTGCGCCGTGACCTCGTCGTTCGATTCGGACAGCGAGATGCTCAACTGGCTCTACGATGCATATATCAGAACGCAGCTGAGCAACATGCATTCGGGCGTGCCCTCGGACTGCCCGCATATAGAGCGCCTCGGCTACACCGGCGACGGTCAGCTCTGCTGCGAAGCGGCGATGATGCTTTTGGATTCGCGGAAATTCTATAGAAAGTGGCTCGAAGATATCTCCGACTGCCAGAGCATCGAAAACGGCCACGTCCAGCACACCGCGCCTTTCATGGGCGGCGGCGGAGGCCCCGCAGGCTGGGGCGGCGCGATAGCGGTCGTGCCGTATGAGATGTATAAAATATACGGCGACAAGGAGACTTTCCGCCGTTATCTGCCGAAGATTCTTCGATATTTTGATTATCTCGACTCGCGCAGTTCCGGCGGTCTCGTCTGCCGCGAGGAAGAGGGCGGCTGGTGCCTCGGCGACTGGTGCCCGCCCGAACAAATAACAATATGCGAGCCGTTCGTCAACACCGCGCTCTATGTCAAGCAGATGATGATGACAAAAGAGGCATCGGAGGCTATCGGCGAAAGCGAAACCGCCGCCATGCTCGAAAAGCGCATAGAAGAAAAGAAGCAGGCTATTCTCAACGCATATTACAGCCCGCAGACCGGCTCATTTATCGGCGACGCGCAGGGTGCGAACAGCTTTGCTATTGACATCGGTCTCGGCGGCGAGCGCGCGTTCAATAATACAAAGAAGAAATACGACACCGCAGCTGCCTTTGACACCGGCATTTTCGGCACAGATATTCTAACCCGCGTGCTGTTTGAGCGCGGCTGCGCAGACACGGCTTTCCATCTGCTGACTTCAACGGGCAAAGGCTCGTTCTATAACATGAAAAAGCAGGGCGCGACGACTATCTGGGAGAACTGGGACGGCGAGCGCTCGCACAGCCATCCGATGTTCGGCGCGGTGACGCGATATCTGTTCTCGTT
>JBNMIN010000060.1:0-13409 GCA_050873305.1 Oscillospiraceae bacterium | reverse complement strand
ATACAAATAAAGAATAACAGCAAAAAAGGACTGCCCGAAAGCAGTCCTTTTAATTTTATTTCATATTGGCGATTGGGGACTTGAACATCATTTTCGCCGTGAATATCCGTCCGTCCGAGCAGTCAAACGACGCCTGCCCGCCGTATTTTTGGATTATCTTGCTTATGCGCGCCGCCCTCTCGCTGCTCTTTATGTCCGGAGAACCGTCAACGCTGTGGCGGACGTTGAGCACGACATATGCCTCGTTGAAACTGCCTATATTCATGTCGATAAAGCGCTCTTCCGATTTCTCTGCGGATTTGTACGCCCCGTTGAGAATGTTGTCGAGCAATATCGTGAGGTCATCGTCCGAGAAAAAGGAGAAGTCGATGCTGCGCACATCGCAGTTGAATTTTATCTCCGAATTTGCGCACAGATTGGCGTATCTGCTGATTATGACGTTCGCGAGCTTGTTGCTGCTGAACTGCTTCACCGCGCCCATCGCGCCGCTGTTGTATATCGAGTCGATGTAGCTGTTTATGCGGTCGTTTTCTCCGTTTTGCGAGAGCTGCTTTATCGTGCGCAGCTGACCTTTTATGTCATGGATAATAATATCGCGCAGGTCGTATTGATGCTCAAGCTCCGCATAGTATTCCGCGTTCAGCTTTTGCCGCTGTTCTTCAAGAAGCAATTCGGTGGAGTTTGAGATTTTGCAGACCAATTTCCTGTGCGCAAGGCAGACGATTGATATCGCCGCCGGCAGAACGACCGATATCAGCGTCAGAACCAGATTGCTCCCCGGGAAAAACGCGAAGCCCGCGATCATTGCGGCGCAGATCAAAGAGAGCAGGGATACCAGCACCGAATAGACGATCATGTCGTCCTTGTGCCTTGACACGGCATAAGCGAATGTAAAATACAGCGCGCTCGAAGAAATACCGAGCAGTATCATTCCGTTTCCGGGCGGCTCGTCGCCGATAATTTTCGGCAGACCGAACATTATGATAAACGCCGACATCGCGGCGAGCACTTCGAGCAGTACGCAGTGGAGCAGTGCCTGCTTTATGCCCGCGCGGTAGATTATGAGCGCTGCGCAGAGATTGCCGACAAAGATCAGGGCTATGTTGAGCGCGGCAAGCCCCGCGAAGCTTAAAGCAAACTGTACGGCGGCAGCCGCCGCAAAAAATCCGCAAACCGCGGCAATCGGACATTTCGTCTCAAATCGCCTTGAAAAATAACAGTATGCGGCAAATTGCCCGAACGCGCAGGCAATGAGAATACACACTATGTCCATCATATACCTCCCGCAAAGTTGAAGAATGCCTTTCTGAAGGCGGGGTATTTGCGCTGGGACATATATACGCTGACCGTTTCGCCGTCGCCTTTTCTGAGCGTGACGCTGTCTTTTGAAAAGTCGATGACGTTTTGCAGATTGACTATGTAGCTCGCGTGGGAATAGACAAAGCAGTCCGGCTGACCTGTCTTTGCTATCCAGTCCTTGAGCCTGACTCCCGTCGCATATTCGGCGTCTTTTGTCACGAGCAGTGCGCCGTAGCGCCTGTTTTCGATATAGAGAATGTCTTTTGTCTTTATCTTTTTGACTATGTCGTGAGTCTCGAGAATTATCGTCTTGCTCAGCGTGCGGTATTCCTGAACCGCGTCAAAGAGATTCTTGTTGAAGCGGTTGACATCGACGGGCTTCGAGAGATATCTGAAAACATGGATGCGCATCGCGTCGTCGAGATATCGCTGGAACGAGGTCAGAACGATAATCAGCACATCGGGATTCTGCTTCTTGAGCTCAACCGCTAGCTCGAGTCCGCTCATTTCGGGCATCTCGATATCAATAAAAGCGATGTCATATTTGTGCTTGTTTTCGAGAATAAATTTTCCCGACTGGCGGCAGTCTATATTGAAGCTGACAGTGTTCACTTTTTCCCATGCGCACAGCAGCTTTTTCACCTGCTCAACTATTTCCGCGCTGTCGTCGCAGACAAGTATATCTATCAAAAGAATCACTCTCCCGCAAATATTATACCACATTTTGTCGAAAAAGCAAACAGAAAAATAAAAAATGTCATCAGCGATTATTTTTTACTGCCTGACAGTCACCGTCTGAATTGAGTTTTGCGACCTCGGCAAATTAAACTCACGAAAAACATCGTTTTCGCCCAAAATCGCATCACTTTTGCAAAAATTCACACTTCCGGCGGCAAATGCGCTAAAATAATGTTGATCTCTGAAAAGAGCATGAATTTGAAATCTATCTCCTACATAACTCCTATATAAAAGAAAGCGGGCAGGGTACACACCTTGCCTGCTTTCTTTATTTATAATCACAGTGTTTGAGCATAAAAAATATTTCAACCGACCGCGCGGATATTTTCATATAACCTCACACCGCGGCGGACTTATATTTACTGTAAAGTATGTTCTTACACTTTTTGTAAACCGTGTCATTACACCGTACAAACCAAATGCCCGCCATGTGCTGATAATTACACGCGACAATTTGTCAAAATATGTCGCATATTCACCATGCGGAAAAATAACCGCTCGAAATATATCGTTTTTGCCCATTTTTACATCACTTTTTGAAAAATCAACACTTTTTGCTTGCAATGCGTTAAAATTATGGCGTACTCAAGCGAAGTACATAAATGAAGTCAACTACCTCCTATACTCCTATACGGCGGGAAGCGGGCGGGTTTTTCCGTCTGCTGCCTGACCGCCGGAAGCGCGGAGGCATACGGCAGGCGGCGGCAAACCGCACCTGCAGATAAATTCAAGGGACGGATAGTAATGCTAAAAGAATATGACGGACTTCCGGATATCGGCTCGCGCTATGTGCTCGAATGCCGATGCAAGAAAATCGGAGAGGACGGCAGGGAGATAGGCGCCTGCGAGGACACCGTCAACCCCGTCAGCGGATTTATTTATGCCGAGAATGAAGAACAGGCTGTCAACTACGGTATAGACTTCATCATGAAGTATGCGGGAGATAACCTCCTGCTCGAGGATAACAGCATTCTCCTGCTCGACGATAATCGCCCGATGGATCTGTACTATGACTTTTCGGCAGTCGAGGTCGGATGATTTCGACTGCCGGGCGAGAGTGAGCAGAATAATATCTCGCTGATTTCACCATCCACGCAAAACGCAGAACCCCCAACCTGCGTTTTGGAATTTCCATATTATCTTTTTTATCTCCACTTCCTCAACGATACGGGCGCCGTGATCCACCAGAGTCACGGCGTCCGTATCTATATTATCTTCAGCAGTCGCAGGGCTTGGTGCGCTGGACCGTTCCTGCCGCATGGTGCGGCGGGGCATATACTGAGTATACCTTGAGCGGGATGTTTCCGCTGTTTGTTATATTGTGCCAGGTTCCGGCGGGGATGAGGCAGGCGTCGCCGCTGTTTGCCCTCTGTCCGTCGCACATGGAGCATTTCGTCGCGCCGAAGCTCACGGTGGCGCAGCCCTGCACGATGCAGATGAGCTGATCCGTGTCCTCGTGGATCTCCGCGCCGATGTCGCAGTTTGTGGGTATGCACATCAGCGTCACCTGCAGATGCTCACCCGTCCATGCTTCCTTGCGGAAATTTGTGTTCTCCTTCGTCTCGCGGTCAATGTCCATAACTGTCGGCTGTCCGCCGCAGCCGCAGCGGTTTTGATTGTTGTTCATTTGGCACCTCCAAAGTTTTTTCGGTATATTCTATGCGCCGAAGTTCATTTGCGATACTGTTTTTCTTGAAACACGGCGGCATATGCCGTATAATTATTTCAGATACAGCCGAAGTTTTCGGGCGGCTTTGTCCGTTGACTTTGATGAAACAGTTTTCGGAGGTGCGGTATGTACAGGCTCTTTATCGTTGAGGACGACCCGGGGATAGCTAACGCCGTCGCGGCGCAGGCGCAGGCGTGGAATCTCCAGACGCATATCGTGCAGGATTTCAGCAATGTCATGCACGAGTTCGCCGAATTTTCGCCGCATATAGTCCTGCTCGATATCATGCTGCCGTTCTTTGACGGCTATCATTGGTGCAGTGAAATTCGCCGCGTCTCAAAGGTGCCGATAATCTTCGTCTCCTCGGCGTCGGATAATATGAACATCGTCATGGCGATGAACCTCGGCGCGGATGATTTCATCTCGAAGCCGTTCGACGGCAGCGTCCTCATGGCGAAAATCCAGGCTCTCCTGCGCCGCACTTACGATTTCGGCGCCAATGTCCCGGTGCTCGAGCATCGCGGCGCATTGCTCGATACGGGCGAAAATTCGCTCGTTTTCGGCGACGAAAAGATAACGCTGACCAAAAATGAATATCGCATTCTGCTCTGTCTGATGGAAAACAAAGGCAAGGTGGTCAGCCGCGAAAAGCTGATGGAACGCCTTTGGGAGACGGATTCGTTTGTCGATGAAAACACGCTTACCGTCAATGTCAACCGCCTTAGAAAGAAGCTTGACGCGGCGGGTCTCAAGGATTTTATCGCCACAAAGTTCGGCGTGGGGTATATAATAGCTTGATTTCGGAGGGGTTATGAGCTTTTTCAAGGGTTATCTCAAGGAGCGGTGGAAGCGGCTTTCAATGCTTCTGCTTTTCGTCTGTATATTCGCGTTTTCTTTTTGGGTCTATCGTCTGCCCGTGCGCGCGGTTATTTATCCGTGCGCCCTGTGCCTGCTTTTTGGCGCGGTGTTCGCCGCCTATGATATTACAAAAGCGTATCGCCGCCACAAGTTTTTTGAAGAGCTGCACCGCAGGAACACAGAACTTATCTCGTCTCTGCCTGAGCCGGAGGGGATAGTCGATTCCGACTATCAGCAGCTGATATCCGTGCTCAAAGAAAAAATAGCGGAGATAACGGCGCAGACGGACAGCCGCATACGCGACACCGTCGATTACTACACCGTCTGGGCGCACCAGATAAAAACTCCGATAGCGGCGATGCGGCTGACCCTTCAAAAAGAAGATGTGCCCGAAGCGCGCAGACTCGCATCCGAACTGTCGCGTATAGAGCAGTATGTCGAGATGGTGCTCGTCTTTGTGCGTCTCGGCTCGGATTACAGCGACTATGTTTTTGCTCAGCAGGATATAGATGAAATAATCAGAAGCTCGGTGAAAAAATTCGCCTCGGAGTTCATCGACCGCAGGATTCGCCTCGAATATGACAGCGTCGATATTCAAGCCGTCACGGACGAAAAATGGTTCGCGTTCGTCGTTGAACAGCTGCTCTCAAATGCGCTCAAATATACCCGTGAGGGGAGCATAAAAATTTATTCCGAGGGGAAAGTGCTTTGTATCAAAGACACCGGAATAGGCATCGCGCCGGAGGATCTGCCGCGCGTGTTTGACAAAGGCTATACCGGCTGCAACGGCAGAACCGACCGCCGCGCGAGCGGGCTCGGGCTTTATCTCTGCCGCCGCATATGCCAAAACCTCGGCATTGATATCTCGATTTCTTCAACAGTAGGCGAGGGGACTACGGTTCGCCTCGATCTTGGTCAGTACAAACTCAGAAAAGAATAACTTCTTACAAAACCGTAAGATTTGAAAGGGGAAATGTAAGCCTTTTCTATGGAGGCGCATTTCCCTTTTCGGCTATAATAGAGCCACAAAATGACAGGAGGTCAACTACAGTGAGTATTTTGGAAGTCAACGGACTCAAAAAAGTCTACTCAACCCGTCTCGGCGGCAACAAGGTCGAGGCTCTTAAAAATGTTAACTTCAGCGTGTCGGAGGGCGAGTATGTCGCTATTATGGGCGAATCCGGCTCCGGCAAGACCACTCTGCTCAATATTCTTGCGGCTCTTGACAGACCCACTTCCGGCAGCGTTATGATCGACGGCAGGGATCTTTCAAAGATAAAGGACTCCGCCGTCTGCGCTTTCCGCAGAGACAACCTCGGCTTCGTGTTCCAGGATTTCAATCTTCTCGATACATTCACGGTCGAAGATAATATCTATCTTCCGCTCGTCCTCGCGGGCAAGAGCTACGATGAGATGCACGCCCGCCTTGAGCCGATAGCAAAGCGCCTCGGCATAACGGAACTGCTCAAGAAATATCCCTATGAGATATCCGGCGGCCAGAAGCAGAGAGCGGCTGTCGCCCGTGCGCTGATAACCGAGCCGCGCATGATTCTCGCCGATGAGCCGACCGGCGCGCTCGATTCAAAGTCCACCGACGAACTGCTGCGCCTGTTCACCGAGGTCAACGCCCTCGGACAGACTATTCTCATGGTCACGCACTCCGTCAAGGCGGCTTCCTCCGCAAAGCGCGTGCTCTTTATAAAGGACGGCGAGGTGTTCCATCAGATTTATCGCGGCACCGATACCGACAGCCAGCTCTATCAGAAGATATCCGAGACCCTGACTCTGCTTGCGACAGGCGGTGAGCGCAAATGAAAAAGTTTTTCTATCCGCGCCTCGCGTTTGACGGGATAAGAAAGAACAAGCGCCTCTATCTGCCTTATATCTTGACGCAGATAGGCATGATAATGATGTATTATATCGTTATCTTCCTGCGCTACGGCGAGTCGCTCAAGGGCACATTCGGTGAGGGTACTGTCAGCATCGTGCTCATGCTCGGCGGCTGGGTCATCGCCATATTCGCCTGCATCTTTCTTTTCTATACAAATTCGTTTCTTATCCGCCGCAGGAAAAAGGAGTTTGGACTCTATAACATCCTCGGCATGGACAAAAAGAATATCAGCATCCTGCTCTTCTGGGAGAGTCTGATAACTTCTGCAATATCGCTCTTCTGCGGTCTTGTGCTCGGCGTCGCGCTCTCGAAGCTCGCCGAACTCGGACTCGTCAAGGCGATAGGCGGCACTGATATCAGCTATGTTTTTCATGTCTCTCCGACTGCAATATTGCTGACCGTCGGCGTTTTCGCCGTCATCTTCCTGCTCCTCTTCATCAACTCCGTGCGCCAGATAATGGGCGCGAGCGCGGTAACTTTAATCAGGAGCGAAAACCTCGGCGAGAAGCCGCCGAAAGCCAATCCGCTTCTCGGCATCATCGGCGCAGTTTTGCTTATAGGCGCATATATTACCGCCGTCGTGATAACCGAACCCCTGAGCGCGATACTCGTGTTCTTTATCGCGGTCATAATGGTCATCATCGGCACTTATCTTCTGATGATATTCGGCTCGGTGCTCCTCTGCCGCTTCCTGCAAAAGCGCAAGAACTATTATTATAAGCCGAACCATTTCATCTCCGTCTCTTCAATGACCTACAGAATGAAGAGAAACGGCGCGGGACTCGCGTCCGTCTGCGTGCTCGCAACAATGGTGCTCGTCATGATATCCTCGACAACCTGCCTGCTCTTCGGCACTGAGGACAGCGTCAACACCCGCTATCCGCGCGATATCGTGCTTTCAACGGGCTTTGATACTATCGACGGACTCGATAACAGCAATCTTGAAAAAGTCGCCGCAGGCGTTGATTCTCTTGCCGCTTCGCATAAGGCGAACGCTTCAAATTTTGCGTCCTACAGATCCGTTGTGACCGTCGGCACGATTTCCGACGGCGGCAAGCTGGTCGCAGGCGGCACTGGCGTAACTATCGGTTCAAACTCGAATGCTTATATCTGCTTCGATGTCGTGCCGATAGAGGACTACAACGCCGTCATGGGCACGAACGAAACTCTTGCGCCCGACGAGGTCATAGTCTACGGCTACAGAATGAAGTATAAGTACGACACCGTGACCCTCGGCGACGGCAAGACCTACAAGGTCAAAAAGACAGCCGACAGCTTCCTTGTTGACGGCGACTCTGCCGTGAACATCGCGTCCTCGATATATATTTTCGTGCCCGACTTCAAAAGTGCTGCCACGGATTTTGCAAAATCCGAAAACCACAACGGGGTGCGCACCGTCAACTACAAGTATTTCAGATTCTTCGATACCGACCTCGACACCGCCGGCGAGAGAGCGCTGTGCAACGATTATATTGACGCAACCAAACCGGCAATGGCATCTTACGGCAATATGATGATATTCTCGATAGACAGCCGCAATGTCGGCAGGGACGATTACTATTCTACCTTCGGCTCGCTGTTCTATCTCGGCGTTATGCTCTCGGTCGTGTTCATCTTCGCGGCTGTGCTGATAATCTATTATAAGCAGGTCTCTGAGGGCTACGAAGATCAGTCGCGCTTTGAGATAATGCAGAAGGTCGGCATGACGAAGAAAGAGATAAGAAAGAGCATCAATTCCCAGTTGCTCACGGTATTCTTCCTGCCTCTCGCGGGAGCGGGTCTGCATATGATATTCGCGTCCATAATAATCCGCAGAATATTGCTCGCATTCAACTTCAATAACCCCGTCCTCTTTGCCGTGACAACTCTTGTGTGCTTCGTTGTGTTCGCGCTGTTCTATACTCTTATTTACCGCGTCACCTCCAACGCTTACTATAAGATAGTCAGCGGCGCAAAGGAGAGAGAATAATGAAAAGAGCAGCGGCTGTTCTGCTGACTCTTGCGCTGATGCTCTCGCTCACGGCGTGCATGAGCCGCGGCAGTATGCAGCTCAAACGCGCGGACAGATACTTTGACGATCTGCGCGGCGCGTTCAAAATGTCCGATGTCACGAACAGCGCCAGGCTTATCGGCAAGCGCGAGAACAACGGTAAGGACTGGTTCACCGGCAGCTACACCGCGCAGTGCGAGAATGAGACCGGGCGCGATACCGTGTTCGGCGGCGCGTCGGCGCGCGACAAGCTGATAAAAGTGAAAGCTTATATCAAAACCGAGTCCGGCAGCGCGGTTATCCGCCTGAGAATGAACGGAAAAGTGCTCGAATATACGCCCGACACCGACGGCAGATTCGAACGCGAGTTCAATTTTGAAAACGGCGGCAACTATATCATGATAGACTTCGACCGCTTCACCGGAACAGTTCAGATGACAGCAGAATATGTATAAATAAAAACGGCAGGAACCGTAAAAAAGTTCCTGCCGTTTTCTCTCATTTTATATATCCCGGTGCATCGCCTGCGGGAATGTACATCGTTTGGCTGTAGCCGTCGGTGAATGTTATCTGCGCGACATATCCGCTAAAGGCGGTGTAACACTTCCCCTGAGCGAGAGCGAACAGCTCGTTTGCCTGTTCCTGATCCGTAACGGTCTTTATTAAGCAGTCGTCCATGTCGCCGAAAGTTTTGTTTATCAACTTTATTTCTTCCGTGTTGAACATCGTGCTCATAATAAAAATCGGGTTTATTGCCGTGCCGCCGTATTTTCCGCTTTTGTTTATCTCCTGCGCCTGCAAAATGATGCGGCGGCAGTCGTAAATATTGACGCTCTTAACTTCGCGCTTTTGTCCGAGCGCGTCCGCCATGCCGTGTTCTTTGATAAACTTCAGCGTCTCGGTCATGTCGCCCGTGATAGCCGCAAGAACAGATCTGCCTTCAACATTTTCTTCATATCGACCGCCGTAGTTCGTGGCGTTGTCGATGAGATAAATATATGCTACTTCCTTTTCGCTGCCGCGAAGAATATCCGTATATTTTTTCTTCGATATGTCGCTCCATATGCATTTGCCGAGCTTATCAAGCTCATCTGAGCTCAGCTCGCGGCAGAAGCTGCCGTCCTTGCTCGCTATTAGAACGCCATCCGTATTGCGCAGAGGATTGCCGTAGTTTCGAAATAAGAAATAGCCTTGCAGGTTCGACATATTCGGAGCTTTTACGTCTTCGCTTTTGAGCTTTTCGCGCTCTGTGTCGGAGGCGGCGAGGAAAAGATATTGCTGTTCCTTTACCCCGTCCGTGTCGGCAACGGCAAAATATGAGTTGAGGTCTTTTTCGCTTATATTCGTGAAAGTGCGCTCCATGCTCTTCCCGTTCTTGAAATAATACTTGACGGAGAACTGGGTGTTTGTCTTTTCGTCGCTCTTTTTTTCGTTTGTTATGAGCTTGTGGATGGAGAGCACCGTGTTTATGTCCTTTTCCGTCGAGAGAGTTATGCAGTTTGTATAGGGCTTGATAACCGTTGCAGTGCCCTTGACGGTGCGGAGTATACTGCCGTTTTGCGCCATTCCGCTCTCAAAGCTGAACGGCATCGACACCGTGACATACTCTATCTCTTCCGCCTCGGGAACACGCGCGGTGTAGCCGAATCCGCCTGTTAGGAATATTGCGGTGATTATCGCCGCTGCGCCGACCGGCATTGCAAACTGCCAGAGATTTTTGCGAACCGCTTTCAAATTCCTGCGCGCAATGAATGTGTAGGCAAAATATGCCGCGAGCATGACGGCGGCGCCCAAAAGCGCGGTGAGCGCAGTATTAACGGAGGGGATAGTGGTTTTCAAAACCCATGCGGGAACGGAAAATCCGCAGAACACTATTATCGCCGAGGTAAGTGCTGTGAGCACACGGCTCGCCGCCGGAACTCCGAGCTCTTCAAGCTTCTTTTTGCCGAACATCCGCTGCGCGAGCACGATCAATACGGCGGTCAAAACTATCCAAAGCAGTATCGGAAGCCATGCGCCTATCCCGGGCAGGGACGAGCCGTCCTTGCAGAAACCGAAGTCGATAGGGCCGAATCCGCGCAGCTTCAAGCTCATCACATCCGCTCTGCTTGTCCCGGGAACGCGGAACAGCGTGAACGGGCAGAATGCCATTATCCCGCGTCCGCCCCGTTGGATGGAGAAACTGAAATAGTAATGCTGCATATCCATGTCGCCGGTGTAATTCACGCCGGAGACTGCCGTCCTGCCGCGCAGAAATACCGAAGAAAGGGCGTCCCAAGCAGTTGAGAGAAGCGGCAGGGCGAGAATGAGCACTACAGAATAGAATATGCTCTCCGCAACGCTTCCCGTGAGCGAAGCCGTCAGCGCGCCTATCGCGAAGCCCGCGAACATCATTGTCAGGAATCCGGCATACTGATAGAATATTACCGGGAGAACTTTTGAGGCGGAACAGCCGGACGCGCAGCATATTATCGCGCTGATTATTCCGGGTATTATTATCGCCGCACCGAGGAGCGTCAGCGAAGAAACACAGCGGTTTTTAAAGAGCGTCGAGCGGCTGAGATTGAAGCTGAACCACACGTTTGACTGATTCTTTATGTTGATGAACCGCAGGGTATATGCCGCCTGTATCGCGCCGACGAGCACAATGCAGAATGAGATAAAAACAAGCGCATCGGGCGAGTCCCTGAACCATGTGAAAAAGACTTTTTCTTTCTGCTTGAACTGAAAATATGTGCATACTGCCGCCTGCACAGTGAATGCGAGAAAGGTCAGCGCGGGTATGACGAGATTTGAAGCAAAGCTGCGCTTTAAGTCGGCGGAAGCAATATTATTCAAAGACTTTTGAGATTTCATCGCTCTTGTCCTCCGTTTCCTGTAAGAATATTTCTTCAAGCTCCATCGGGAACTCGTCGATGAACAGCGGCTCCAATGCGTCGAGCTTTGCCCTCGCGTCGTCAATATGTCCGCAAACGGTCACAACCGCGCTTCGGCCGTCGATGTCGAGCTTCTTAATGTCGATATTCCCGAATATCGAGCGCGTCGGCTCAAAGTCAAACTGAAGCCTGAATTTGCGCCAGGTCGAGGGGATATCGTCCGTGCAGCAGTTCATCTGCATACGCTTGCCGGATATCAGCACTATCCTGTCGCAGAGGTTCTGCAAATCCGATATGGCGTGGGACGAGATGAGCATGGTGCAGCCGCTCTGAGCCATGTAGTCCATGAAAAGCTGCTTGCAGATGTCTTTTTTGGCGATGTCGAGCCCATCAAGACACTCGTCGAGTAGCAGAATTTTAGGCGACGATGCGAGCGCGAGGGCAATTTCCGTCTGGCGCTGCATGCCTTTCGAAAATCCGCGTATTTTTGCGTCGCCGTCGAGCTCGAAGAGCTTTAGCATACGTTCAAAATTGCCGAGCGAAAACTCGGGGTAGTAGTCCTTGTAGAAGCGAGCCGCGCTGTTCGGGGTCGAGCCGATGGGGAAGAAGAGATCGTCCGGCACGAAGAACAGCCGCGAGCGCACCTCGTCCGAATTATAGGTGGATTCGCCGTCTATGAGCACCTTGCCGGAGTCCGGCTTATATAGCCCTGCGGCGCATTTTATGAGCGTGGTCTTGCCCGCGCCGTTGTAGCCGATAAGACCGCAGACGGACGAGTCGCAAGCGGTGAATGATATGTTTTCAACGGCGGTGAAATCGCCGTAGCTTTTGGTGACGTTTCTGAATTCAATCATGGCGTTCGCCTTTGTGCTCCTTTCATTTGTTTTCGGCGTAGACCTGCTTGAGCAGCTCTTCAACATCCTCTTCGCTCAGCCCGTTTGCCTTTGCGGAGCGCAGAGCCGCCGAGAGCGCGGTCATAGCCTGTTCGCGGATGCGGCCGTTGTCAGCCGCGTTTTCGCTGATAAAAACTCCGCGCCCGGGCTGCGAATAGGTCACGCCCTTTGCCTCAAGCTCCTGAAACGCGCGCTTTACGGTGTTCACATTAAGCTTGAGCTCGGAAGCGAGGGAGCGGGTGGAGGGCAGACGGTCGTGCGGCTTGTACACGCCGCGCCTGACCATGAGCATCACCTGCTCCTCAATCTGTTCGTAGATAGGTGTTTTTGAGTGAAAATCGAGTATAATCACGATTTGTCCTCCGTGTATAAAAAGTTAGCTAACTGAGCTATCTCAAATAGCTCAGTTGTATATTATCATCGTTTTCGGCATTTGTCAACAAAATAGTTATATTTTTCCTGCTGTCAATATCCCCAAATGTCCGGGCTTCCAATTGTGCAGATTGCAAGAAATTTTAAAAAAAATATACAAAAAGATGCGATAAAACAAGTAAATATGTTGCAATATTGCTAGTATAATGCTATGATTAGAAAAAACAAGCAGGAGGGTAAAGATGTATAACACAGAAAATCCGTACAAAAGCGCGGGGGAGTATCTGAAAGCGCCGCTGTTCGAAAAATATCAGCTCAGGCGCGCTGCGGTCAAGACCTCGACCGCGCTGTTCCCGTTCATGCTCTTCGCCGCAATATTTGCGTTCATAATACTTATTCTCGGAAAAGTTTTTCCGTCTCTGCTCGACGGACTCTATTGGGTCTCGTATATGTCCGTCCAGCTTTTCGGCATAGGCATGTCAATATGCATGGCGTATTACGCGGGCGGATTTTTCTCCGCTCTTGTTTCCGGCGTCCTCGCCGTGTATTTCGGTCTCTTCTGCACCCAGGTCGCGGGCGTTGAAACAATAGGCGGCTCGTCTGTTATCGGCTTCATGGGCTATTATGTGATAGCCCTGCTGAGTACCGTGTGCGTGACCTTCCTGCACAAGGTCTGTGTCGTCGTTATAGAATGGGCGTTCGGCCTGCTGTTGAAGCTTGCACACTCAAAAATAAAAGACGAAGCAAAGCGCGAGGAGCTTATATGCACATTCCGCCCGCAGCTTAAAAATATGACCCTGCTCGGCGATTCGCTCGTTGTTAT